>JBHEKV010000234.1:0-4197 GCA_041859235.1 Ignavibacteria bacterium
TATTTTGTATACCAGCGGAACAACAGGTAAGCCTAAAGGTATCCTGCACACAACAGGCGGGTATGCAACTCAAACTTATCTAACAAGTAAATATGTATTTGATCTTAAACCCGAAGATATTTATTGGTGTACTGCCGATGCCGGCTGGGTTACAGGTCATTCATATGTTGTTTACGGTCCGCTGCTTAACGGCGCAACAACACTGATGTATGAAGGCGCGCCAAACTTCCCTAATCCCGATAGATTTTGGGAAATTATAGATAAATACAAAGTGAACATTTTCTACACTGCGCCTACTGCAATACGCGCATTCATAAAATGGGGCGAGGAGTGGCCGCTAAAGCATAAGCTTGATTCGCTTAGACTCCTTGGCACGGTAGGTGAACCGATCAACCCCGAAGCGTGGATGTGGTACCACAAAGTAATAGGCAAGGGTAAGTGTCCCATAGTTGATACATGGTGGCAGACCGAGACTGGCGCGATAATGGTTTCACCATTACCAGGAGCAACACCAACAAAACCGGGCACGGCGACGCTCCCTTTCTTTGGCATAATGCCTGAGGTGATCTCAAAAGATGGAAGAGTATGCAAAGCAAATGAAGGCGGGTATTATGTCATAAAACATCCGTGGCCAAGTATGCTGCGCACAATTTGGGGCGATGATGAGCGTTATAAAAAACAATATTGGTCTGAATTTCCGGGTCTGTATTTTACCGGTGATGGTGCAAGGCGCGATAAAGACGGTTACTACTGGATAATGGGCAGGGTGGATGATGTGATAAATGTAAGCGGTCACAGAATTGGTACTGCAGAGGTTGAGTCAGCCCTGGTAGCACACCCCAAAGTGGCGGAAGCCGCCGTGGTAGGCAAGCCTGATGATATGAAGGGCTCGGCTATATCAGCTTTTGTTACGCTTGAAGGGAAGTATCACCACAGCGAAGAGCTGAATAACGAACTGAAACTTTGGGTCAGCAAACAGATTGGTGCCCTGGCTAGACCGGATGAGATACGCTTCACCGAAGCGCTGCCAAAAACCCGCAGCGGAAAGATAATGCGCCGCCTGCTGCGCGAGATCGCAACACAGGGCTCAGTGAGCGGCGATACAACCACGCTTGAGGATTTTTCAGTGCTCGAGGCTTTGAGAACGGACGAGGAGTAATTTTCAATTACGAATTGAAAAGCAGAATCGGGAAGCGGATGAAACAGATTTACTCTGATTAGAATCTTTTGTTGTTGGTGAACTTAGAAACAAGTCGGGCAACACAAACAACGTGGTGAATTGAGGATTGAGAGTCAAAAGCGGAACACAGATGACGCGGATAAAACTGATTGAAACGGATTTTTTATCATAATAGCCCCGACCTTCTTGACTGGTTTCTCAGTTAGGTCGGGGTAAAAAATACTAAAAAAATGGGCTTTAGCCCTGAATAAGATTATCTGAGTAAACATGAAACATGGCGTACGCGTAAATATTGGGAATCAGTCGGAGGTCTTTTGGTTGAAGAATTTTGCGCTGTTCGCCGAGGCCCATTTATTGGAACTAGATTGATAGACGGAGTTATAGTTCTGAATGAAGATACAAGAATTCATAATTCAAATTACTTTGATATAAAAGATAGAGATGTTATAACTATTCAAACAAAACAGGGTAGATTGGGTATGTATTTAATGGGACAAGCTTTTTTTTCAGCTGATTTATTAGAAGCTTTCAATCCCAAAAGTATTAAAAGGGTGTTGATATGTGGTAAGAATGATGAGATCCTAAATCCAATATGTAAAAAATATGATATTGAGGTTGTTGTATTTCCTGACATCGATATTCAAACTAAAATTGAAGTATAAATGCTTACTCCCAAATTCAACATATACCTCAACGGTAAACACTTTGATTCAATTTACCCGGTAGATTATTACAATGATAAAAAATTGTTTCATGCCTCTGGTGCGAGGCAGTTTTTTGTAATATACCAATTGGCCTGCAGCAGGAAACATGAGCTGACAATTGAAGAAACCGGAATCGATATTAAAATTGTTATAAATAATGAATTAGAGTTTAAAAAGTGGGTTGCGGAAAACTATCCCATGTACTTAAACTACCTTGAAAACTTTAACTAAATAATATGAAGCTGCTAATAGCATTGCTCTTAACTTCATCCATCCTGTATGGGCAGGGTCTCATAACAGATTTTTCGAAAGACTCTGTTTATAGCTTCAAACTCCCTCCATTATTCATAGAAAATTATGTTAATAACAGGATGAATCATTTCAACTATGATAACTACCCGTCAAAAATTAAACTAAACAGTGAATTCCTGTTAATAGAACACAATTCAAAAATTGATAGCTTTGATGCAGCACTCATAAGGACTATTGGTATTCAGCATGGTAATCAATCCCTTAAAGCCGGTTTGTATACCGGTTTGGCCGGTACAGCAATTGGATTGATTACCGGAATAATCTTTATATCAGCCATTCATTTTGAAGATAATCTTAGAACATTGGCGTATTTCACTTTGTCCGGCGGACTTACCGGAGGATTGCTGGGGGCAATTATTGGAGCTTTCAGACCTGACTACGATGTATACACGGATCTCTCATTTGAAAATGTTACTAAGAAGCATCAGCTAATAAATATATTTAAGAAATATCATAAACTTTGATATGATAAAATTCATTCTCATAATGTTACTCTTAACTTCATCCATCCTGTACTCGCAAAATGATTCTGTATATAAATTCAACATACCTGAAATTAACATAAGGCAGTTTGAAAACGGTAAGTTTGTTACTTACAGATTTGAAAATGACGACAATCTGTTTCTGCTGAGTGATAGCTTGTTGAGCGCAGACCCCGATAAATACAAATATTCCGTTAAGCTTTGTGATGTTAAATCCTTTTCAATAAGGAACGGATTCTCAACTTTCGGTGGCGCAAAATATGGCGGATTTATCGGCGGCGGCTTAGGACTGATATTTGGTATTATGAATGCAGTAATTTACAGACCGAATTTTGCTGAGATCGCTTTGGTTATTCCCGGACTGGCTGCAATTGGATTTGTTGGCGGCGCATTTATTGGAGGATTACTTGGATCAACAATTCCGTATTTTGAAGAGTATTCAAAATTTTCAGATGACACTCATGCAAAAAAGGAAATATTAAAACGAATATTTAAGAAGCATAATTTGAAGTAATATATAATGAAGATTCCCGTTTTTCCGGCTGCCGCAGGCATGAAGCAGGCATGAAGCAGGAATAATATTAGTGTTAATATATTAATTTTGTTTTTGTAACTTTGCGCTGATTCAATCATATCAAAACTTTCCTTTGCATACCGTGAATATCACGGTTCGGCTAACAAATAATCTTTAAATTTTATTCATAAAATTCTATGAACAGATATTTTATTGTCCATGCGGCATTTTTGCTGCTTGTATTTTCAATTTATGTATTTTCCCAGGATCAAATGTCGCCTGTCACAGGCGCTCATGATATGGAGAAAGTTACAATTGATAAATATGTTTTTGAAACTGCGCTTAACAGCGCTGACAGGACCATTACATTCCTGCAATGGGTCATTGGTGTTTTTTCAGGGGTTATAACTATTCTTTTTGTGATATTTAAATACCGCGATGAAAAATCACTTGAAAAGAACCGCGATGAGCTTAAGGAATCACGGGATAACATTGAACGGATAAGACTTGAGCTGGTTGATGAAGAGCATAAGCTGAACGGAATGCTTGAAAAAATGCAGGTTATGGTTAGTGATTATGAAAGCAAGATCACTGCTATAGAAAAGAAAATAATAAACCTTGAAACCAAGAGCGATGAGCTTGATAAGAAGACCGATAATATGAACGAGATTAACAGGTACTTCAGTATTGCGTATAACGCTGTTGAAAGCGGTAACTACACCGAAGCTCTCCGCTATTATACCAAGATTATAGATTCAGAACCTGATGAGCTGACCCTAAAGGTGGTATTGAATAACAGGGGAATTGCATATCAGAATCTTGGGAAGCATGACCTTGCGTTAAAAGATTATCAGCGTGTGATAAATATGGATCCTGAACACCCGCAATCTTACGGCAACAGGGGCAATGTTTATGATGCTTCCGGAAATTATGAAAAAGCAATCGCTGATTACACCCGGGGCATTGAACTCAAGAGCGACTATACAGATGCTTATTATAACAGGG
>JBHEKV010000105.1:0-6453 GCA_041859235.1 Ignavibacteria bacterium
ATAGCCGGCAGGCTTACCGCTGAAGAAATTGAATCAGCCGAAAAACTAAAAGCTGTGATTGTTCCATTTACGGGATTGAATAATTTTCCGATAGATGTAATTAACAAAAAAAATATTAAGCTTTACAATACTCATGCCAACGCGCCTTTTGTTGCTGAGCATGCAGTTGCAATGGCGCTTGCGCTATTGGGTAAAGTGGTTGAGTTTGAAAATGACCTTAAACTGGGTAAATGGAACCGCACGAAAGAAGCAGATGATATGTGGGCTTCAATCAGAAATAAAAATATCGGGATACTGGGTTACGGTCACATTGGCAAGTACATAGCTAAATACCTGAAAGGGTTTGATTGTTACATTATTGGTTGCCGGCGTAATGTAAATTCAGATAGAGATAAGTATGCAGATGAAATATCAAACAATATGGATGAAGTAATAGCCAAAAGTGATGTGTTATTTAATGTTTTACCCCTGAATCCGGAAACAAAACACATAATAAATGCTGAAAAAATCGCTAAAATGAAAGGAAAGTATATAATCACTGTTGGCAGGGGTGAAACAATTCAGGAGGAAGCGATGTATAAGGGATTAAAGGATGGTATACTGGCAGGAGCCGCAATAGATGTTTGGTATAAGTACCCGGGAAAATCAGAAGAGCCTGTTATGCCCGCAAATTTTCCGTTTTGGGAGCTGCCGAATGTTGTAATGTCACCTCATAAATCAGCCCACACCGCAGAGGCGGCTAAGGCTATGATAGAAGATACCTGCGGTAACATCCGGAATTTCATAATCTCACAAGAGCGAAAATGAAAACAATAATTGTTTTGTTACTTTCAGCAGCTGTGAATATTTTTTCACAGGAAGTTTCAGTTAAAATTTCAGCGAACAAAAGTGAATACAGAAAAACCTACTCTCTGAATAAAAATACTGACCCTATAATTTTAACTTATACATTGTTTAACAATACTGCTGATACGGTTTTGATAAAATTTGAACCGTTCTTTGAGCTTACTTATGCCGGTAACGGATATGAAGGTTACAGTCATTGCTTCCGTATGGAGCCGGTAATTATAGACGGTGAAAGGGTTGGCAGGTATTACCTTTATAATCAATACAGCTCGTTTGTAAAAGTTGCACCCGCTGATTCAATGGTATTTGAAGGCGAGTTTGATATTTTCTGGCCATGCCGCGGCGCACCGCCGCGTGATGACTGGAAATTCAATATTACATATATAAGAGAATTGAACAAAGATGACAATTTTTATCTGGTAAAAGGCAGGTACACTGATTTCACCAGCAAGGAGTTCATAACAGCCTGGGAAGGTGAATTGGAATCAAATACAATCAGTATTACAGTTTTAAGGGATAAGTGATCTATTTAAGCTCAAAGTATTCATTTTTGTAAACGGAATAGCTAAACTTCCCTTTTAAAAGAAAATTCTCAAATTCAGTAAATTCTTCTCCGGTTAATTCTCTTATTTGATAATCATTTGATTTGTTATTTGTATATATTGGATAAAGGAATAATTTTTCCTTGCCATCGGCAACAAAAAATTTTACCATCAGGCTGTAAGGTTTAGCGCCGGTTGTTTTATACCTGCCCGGGGCATTGAAAATAAAATTTCCGATATTATATAATATCCATTTATCATTATACTTTTCAATTTGCTGTACAGTATGCGCACCGTGCCCGATAATAAAATCAGCCCCGGCATTTATCCAGCTATACGCAAATGAAATTTGCCGTGGATTGACTTGTTTGTAATTGCTTCCCCAATGCGGGTAAATAACAATTTTAGCTGATGGATAGTTTTTTCTGTACAGGGATATTTGTTCATTCAGTTTTAGGGTATCAAGTATGTTCACACCTGCTTTAAAAGAATCAGCGTAGAAATTGTATAGTGTATCATAACTTGCCCGGTATTCAAATCCCCCAAAAACCACCAATTTCACTCCATTTTCTTCAATTATCAGGGGTTTTATTGCTTCCACGGAATTTATTCCTGCACCAAAATATTTCATCCCTGCATCTTGGAGGGATGTAATTGTTTCTGTAAATCCATTTAGTCCCTGGTCAAATACATGGTTATTTCCAAGACTTATATTTTTTATGTTATACTTGCTTAAATATTTTGTGGTATTACCGGGATCAGACCAGTGAAGATAAGGTTTTTTTGTGCTGACATGTGCAAGATTTGCAGTCAGCGGTGTTTCGAGATTACATAAAGAAAAATCAGAAGATTTTAGAATATCATTTAAATTTTCGAAGAAATAATCATATCCATATTCATTTATTATATTCACTCCCCTGTTATACTTTGGGTCATATTGATAATTATCGCCGAAGTGTGTATCACCCAGAAAAAGTATGCTCAGCGAATCACATTTAAGAGAGGCAGAGAATATAACAATAGATAAAATTATTTTCAGCACGGGTAAATTAAGATTACACAAATATGAGAAATACGAATGTAATGAACAGAATAAAATGAATAAATCCCTGCAGCGCATTTGACTCACCATCTTTGCAGCTAAGCATGCCTACCAGGAAGGAAATAACAACCATTGAAGACTGCAGCGGGGTCAGCCCAAGGTTAACATCCTGGTTAATAAGCATTCCAACAATAAGCACAGCTGGTATAGTGAGGCTGACAGTTGACAGCATCGATCCGAGTGAAATATTAATTACCCGCTGCATATCATCATGCAGGCCGGCACGAATTGCTGTCAGCGCTTCGGGTGATACAATTATGATCGCGATGATCAATCCCGCTGCAGCAGTTGGCAGGTGAAGTTTTTCAATGCCGTCATCAACATATACTGAAAGGCTTTCAGCCAGTATAGATATAGCCCCAATGGTAACCAGCAGCATTATAAAATGATAAAGTGTGCTTATTTCTTTTTTTGCCGGCAGATGTTCATGTTCTGAAGACACATTTTTCTTTGAACCTTCAAATTTAAAATAGTAGTTGTGTTCTTTTGACTGCATCCTCAGGAAAAAAATATAGAGAAGCAGACTGGAAATGATAAGAAATGTTTCATACATGGCGTAGTTTTCAATCGGTACGACAAGCGGCAGGAAGAGCCCAAGCCCCACTATGCCGAATATCATGGAAAAGAATGAATTGGTACTTTTTATATTATATTTCTGCTCACCGTATTTTAATCCCCCGATAAGCATTATCAGACCCGTGAGGCCATTGAGCAGTATCATAAGCGTAGAAAAGATAGTATCCCTTGCGACGTTCGGGTCGGCATCGCCGTGCATCATCATTGTGGCAACCATGATAATTTCAACCGTAACCGCTGAAAGCGTGAGTATCATTGTACCGTATGGCTCACCGAATTTGTATGCAAGCAGCTCCGCGTGATGTACAACGCCAAGCGCTGCGTATATTATTACGGAAAAAACCACCATGAAGAGCACAGCTTCAAGCAGCAGTGATGCTTTTATAACCGGATTCTTACCCAAAAATGAAAGTATTACAAGGGAAATTAATGCAATAATAAAAGAAAGTTCTTTCCTGAAGAAATTTTTTGCCATAAATGCAAAATAACAAATAAAGTATTAATTTTCTTAGTAAATGCTGCTTAAGTGGCAAAAAAAAGGCCGCCTCTTAACAAGGCGGCCCGGGCGTAATAAATATGAAAACTTAAATAAAGTATCAGCTTTCCAGCTTCGGATCCATGGTCATGACCACATCCATTTTCCTGATATCGCTCTTATCCTGCTGAATCCTGACCTCACACTCCCATGAATCTGCATTTTCATCCTTGAATTTAAAGCGGCTTGTGTAGGTTTCATCAGCGGTTACATCACTGCCGATCTTTTCCCACTTATGCTTGGTGCTTAAGCGTTTACAGAATACATCTGAAAATTTTTCAACAGTAAGATCGGTTTCGATCTTATATTCATACTTAAGCTTCCGGGGTTCAACCCGTATTTCCCCGGAGTGTAACAAAGACCCGAATATGAAGCTATGAAGGGCAAAGATAATTGCTGCCAAGAGAACTTTTTGCATAGCTGTTCATTTAAATTTATGGAAAAGAATGTTAATTATACTTATTTAATTTATGAATTAAAAATTAAATTCATAACTGACCTTAAAATATCTCCTTGTGTACTGCAGCCGGTCACCTTCAAGATTCAGAACCAGATATACATTGCTTCCTCCGAAGAATTCATACTGAACCATTGTGTTCCAAAGCGCGCGTTTGCCGTAAGTATCTTTCTGGAAATATGACCTGAGGTATAATTTATCAAACACTTTAAGATCAAGCTTAACGCTGTAGATCGATTGCTTAACATCGCTGAACTCTCTGTAATTATAGCTTCCCAGGAGTCTTAACCTTCCGAAAAATGAAAGATCAATATTGGCATACGGATTATACAAAGCAGACCCGAAGTATTTTCCGCCGTAGAATCCCGCGCTTATTGAATTACTTCCAAACAGTACTTTGGCGAATGTCTCACCCAGAACATTATCATATGTGATCCTGGCATCGTTTGCGTCAAAGTCATTTGGCCTGTCGTATGATAAATAATGAGAAACGCTGAGCCAGCCGTTAACTTTGTAAAAGGCATTCAGGTTAAATCCGTTCTGATAGTTAAAACCGTCGCTCATCCTTCTTGCCCTGTAGTAACCTGCGTTAACACTGATATTGCTGAAAGTTTTTGAATTCCTTACAAACTGGTACCCTCCGCTGAAACTGATCTCATCATAGTCGTTGCCGTAATTATTAAAAAGTGTGGAAGCATTGAAATTAGAATCATACCTGGCGTAATAAGCATCCATGAACGGCCCACCGTTGCTGTTACTTTCGTAGAACAGATATGCGTTATAAAGATTTCCGCCCGTACCGTCATTGTTAAAACTCCTTGCGAACTGCGGAATAAACCAGAATCTTGAAGGAAGTTTAATTTTCGCGTCAACATCAACTACCGTTTCCTTGAAATTATTCAAAGTATCCCTGGTGTGAACTACCAATCCGCCGATATTGAAATCCTGAAAGTTAAATTTGGGCCTGGCAGCTATGAAAGTACGTTTTGAACCGGGTGCAAACTGCAGAGTATCTTCCTGGACATATACCGCGCCAAGCTTGAACTTATCGCTGCGGTAAGTATAATTGAATCCGTAGTTTATATTTGAAATTGCGCGCGTATAAAACAAGTTTATAGGAGTGTTAAACAGATCAAGGTCCTTACTGAAAAAAGGCCGTTTTTCCTGGAGGAATATGGGTCTTCCGTAGAATGAAAAACGAAATGGATCTGCTTCCAGGGTTGATTCATCTGTATGGAAAGTACTTTTTAGTTTGTGCTTATCAAGGCTGACGGCAAATTCTCCGCCAAACCGGAAAGCCCCATTAAGATTATTGAACTTATTTGCCATAACAAACGGCGTAAGATTAAACCGAAGATTCAGCTTTTCATCAAATGGCGTGGTTATATCAAATTGATATAGATTCTTCAGGTTGAGCAATTCGGCATCTTTAGCAATTGAGTAGTAATAATAATTGCCGTCAGGCTTATAAGAAAACAACTGAAGGTCTATACCAAACTGTTTTTTGTTCTTATTCTGAATTCTATCCACCGGGATTTTTATCTCAAGTTCAACGTATCCGGGTTGTCCGTCTTTAGGCTCTCTGATTATTTTCGATTTGTTTTCCCATTGCCAGTCCCATTCGTAGGACTGGTTACGCTGGTTATAAACCAGCGCGTCACGCTGGTTATCGAGAAAGCTTACAACAAAGATATAACCGTTCTGCCTTTTATTTTCAAGATCAAGAAGAATAAAAAATTCATTTTCTTCCTCAGTACTTCTGTCGCGGGTTAATGATTGCCTGATCAATTTTCCCTTTGGCCAGTATTTTATGGCAATATAGATAGCTTCTTTATCCTGCTTAATATATGCGATCGTGCTGTCATAATCTTTGCTGTCAGATTTAGGAATCATCATATTAAAATCTTTGAATACTTTCGCATTTGACCATTCGCTGTCTCTGATAATTCCGTCAACTTTTGTTTCTGATACGACTTTTGGAGAGGTTTTATCATCGCCGGCAATTTCATTTCCTGCCTGCGCAAAAAACGATCCGCACAGCAGAAAAAGAAAGAACAGGTTCAGAAATATTTGTGTAAAAAAGTTTGTCATTAATCTAAAATTAAACCTTTTAAGAATATATAGTTTATTGAAAATTGCTTTTTTGAATTGGAATGAATACCTGATAATTAAGTATAAAAGAGCTTGTGCGATGCCTGCCTCAAAAAATATTGCCTATGGGTCAAATACAGGTTAACACTTTTAGAGACAGGCAGCAGCCTACTTTTAACTAAGCCGCCTTCACGCTTGAGCCCTCAAAACAAGCGTCGCCCAATCGCACTGCTCTTTCATTCTTTTCCAGAAGGAGAAATTCTGAGTCTGTTTGGTTTGAAACTTTTACCTAACAAGTCTGAAT
>JBHEKV010000043.1:0-20013 GCA_041859235.1 Ignavibacteria bacterium
ATATGATGAGGTCTTGTAACTGCTTACTACCTCTTTGTAGTGAGTTATTGCATCAGAGTAGTTTTGTGACATTTCTTCTGTGTATGCCTGCATGAATAAGTCTTCTGGGGTGGAGTTATCGCCAAATGATTTTGTGAATACTTATCATACAAACCCCAGTCACTTGAGTTTAATTCTGTGCCGTCTGTCGAAGGCAGGGTTGAGCCGTCAAACGGATCACTGTAATTTACATTACCGCCGGAAATATCAAACAATGATGACTGAGGCGGGTTATCATACCAATAATTTATCTTTGCGTTTACTGTTGTATAAACAAATGTAAAGTTACCGTTCATGTAATCTGAGCCGTTTACGGTTATTCTGTTGTAACCTGAATCCATCAAAGGATAACAATCAGCAAACGCTATACCGCTGTTTGATGGTGTCCCTGAAATTGTATTATTGCCGCCAAGCCATCTTAATGTACTGCCTGAGACTACTGGCTTCATTACAGGGTATGAGTTAGAAGCAAGATCAATATTCTTTATATAAGCATTGCTTAATATATTTTTAAGCATATAAGGAGATGAATATGAGCCATAAACTGACTTCTGGAAGTTATTTACTGTATTATATTCAATTGTACCGTTGGAGTTATCCAAATATATCCCTGTACCTGAATTAGTTGAACCTGTCATGGTATTTCTGCCGATGTATTCAGATGATTGCAATAATGAAATACCTGTAGTAACATAATTTATATTATTATCCGCAATAACTACTCCATTTGTAGGGCAGTATTCAGCGATAATACCTGATGTAAATCCGCCTGAACCTGTTTTTTCTGAATTACAGCCTTTTATTAAAACATTATAGCTGTTATTTACATAAACGTAGTTCAGTAAATCAGAACTTGTTGAGTTTTTGAATGTGCAGTTACTAATCTCCACTGCGCCGGGTGAGCCAAACGGGTAGTAATTATCAGTAATATTTATCCCGTTTACTGCATTCTGGAATGTGCAGTTCTTTAAAGTATCGTAAGCAATTCCATCAAGGTAAATACCGTCCCAGGTTTGAGTAGAATCAAGCGAAGTTATCTTAACATTATCGCATTTGATTCGTGAGCCATTCTGGAAAACAAGTTTTGTATATTGACCCAATCTCAATTCAGAATGAGGGTTCATTGTAAAGACAGCAGAACTATCAAAAACTATTGTTGTACTGTCAGGAAATTCCACTATTGCGCTGTCTTCTATTGTTATGTTACCGCTAATAAATGGTGAATGTGACGGCGAACAGTAATTATATATTCCTCTTCGTTCGTATATGATGTTAATGTTTCCATTCACAGTGCCATAATTACAAAATTTACCACCATGTTTAACATATAAAGTACTATTTGGCTGAAATGTTAAAATTGCATTATCAGAAACTGTGAACTTTGAACCGTTTTCAATATACATTGTTTTATCCGGTTTTATGTAAGCATGATGACCTGAAGCTACTGAAAGATTCATATTTAGAAATTCGGGATAAGAATGCGCATAATTTGAATTTAATGCGTTAGCATCTATTGGAAAGTTCAGCCAATATCCTCCATCGGCATTGGTAGTTAAGAAATTACCCCTGTTTTGACCATTGGAACATTGAACTATCTCACCCTGTTCTGTTCTAACCTGCCTGAACCACTGGATAGTTCTGTCAGGAACATACTGATTAGTAATGGAAATCCATGAACCCTCGGACTCTTGGTCAAACGAATTTCCCCAAAAAAAATATATATTATTATCTGATGTTAACTTTACAAAAAGATCATTATTGAGATAACATCCCTGCGGAGCTCTCCAATCGCGATAATCTATCTTGCAGGAATTAACCAAGTACGGCTGGGATTCTTCAGAAGGAATGTACCAAAACTCGACTTTCCAAAGACCGTAACTCACCGCGCCAACGCAAACTTCTGGATGATAATAGGAGTCCCACTTATAATTATTACCATCATCCCAGTCAAATACAGCGTAACCTCCACTGTTGTTTCCGCAATGGGGAGGAAAAATACCTGTTGGAAGAAGAGACATGGTTCTGTTGCCGCCAACCACGTGCGTCCAATTCGTTCCACTATTTGTAGATCGGTAACAGGTTCTGGATGAGTATTTGTATTCATTTCCAGTAGTGAAGGAAGTATGGCCACTAAATATAGAACCAAAGGGTATTACTTTGACTGTAACACCATCGCGATAGTAGTTATAAAATATCAATTCACCTTCACCGATACACATTAGTTCTGCAATAACTAATTGAATATTTATTACCATTAAAATGAGGACACAGATAAAGATTTTCATATTTTGACTCCTTCTAATTAATTCACTTTTTAAAGATAAGCTTTTTTTTTCTATTTTATCAAAACCATCCGTTTAGTTCGCTGATATTTAACTGATGTTTCTGAATTCAAAATAGATAATTTATAATAATAAACTCCCGAAGAATAATTTGATCCGTCCCATTTAACTTTGTAAGTACCGGGTTGTAAACTTTGTTTTACTAATACTGCAATTTCCCTTCCCTGCAAATCATATACACTTAGTGAACATTCGCTGCTCGTCAATATACCGGCGATATCAAAATTAATTATAGTTGCAGGATTAAACGGATTGGGATAATTCTGATAAAGTTTATATGAATCCGGTATTTCGTTTGAAATCGGCTGAATCCCGATAACGCAAATTGGGGTTACGTAGCCTAGAGAACCTGTTAAGGGTGATACTAACGTATCTGAAAGAGGAATATTGGTTATTGTTGGGACGGGACTCCCTAAAATTCCTCCTGTTTGTACTGTAATGTTATGTGAAACAGTATTTCCGCATGTATTCCCGTTGTTATCCAGCTTTACAATGTACATACCTGTTGTAGAGACAATACCCCCATAACCTGCTGCTGCATAACCCCCATCTGTAGTTTGCATAATGGAGTATGCGTAAGTTTGAACAGAGCCGCCATCCACAACTCTGCTCCATTGAAGCGAACCATCAGGATTGAGCTTCACAATGAGCATACCACCGCCACCCCCGGTATAACCAGCAACTACGAAACCACCGTCAGTAGTTTGCGCGATTGAATAGGCGCGGTCTAAAAATACTGAATAGACTTTCGTCCATTCAAGTGTACCGCTACTATTCAGTTTCGCGATATACATTTTGTCTCCATTCCCGAAAGAGGAGGTTCTTCCAACGACCACATAACCGCCAACAGTAGTTTGGACTATTGAATAAGCAAATTCACGGTTTGTTCCGCCTATAGTTTTTGCCCATTGCAGTGAGCCAATTGAATCAACTTTCACAACAAACATATCAAAATCCCCTGCACCAAAGGTTCTGGTTGCACCTGCCATAACGTAACCCCTGTCCGTTGTCTGTCTGATACAACGCGCATAAGACTCCCCTAGTATGTTTTTGCTCCATTGTAGTATTCCCATGCTATTGAGCTTAACAAATATCATTCTATCTGGAGAGAAGCCACCTTCGCCAGGGGATATCGCAGCAGCATACCCCCCATCCATCGTTTGTACAATAGAATATGCGGCGTCAAGATAACCGTCAGCCAAAACTTTTGCCCACTCAACAGTACCTCCCGGGGTGAGCTTTACAATAAATGCACCAGCTACACCGGCTCCAAATGAATTCCCAAAGCCGGATACAACAAAACCGCCATCAGTTGTTTGCACTACAGATAAAGCAAGATCTTGCCCACTTCCTCCTATGGTCTTGCTCCATTGAAGCTGACCGGATGAATTAAGTTTAACGATATACATGTCGCCATTTGTACCAGTTTCTCCTACTACAATAAATCCGCCATCGGTTGTTTGTACGATTGAACGAGCCTCTTCGGTATTTGAAGAATCTCCAACCACCACTTGAAATTGAGACTGGGTAAAACAATCCCGTGTGCCCGGTATGAATGAATAATAAGTAAAGAAAAGGAATAATATTAAATGCGTTTTTTTCATAATTCTTATTTTAATTAATTACTTTTTTCGCAGGAATTAGACTTTCATAAAGTGAAAGTTTTCGAGTAAGTTTAATTAAAATAATATACTTTTTGGCTTTTTGCAATATTAAAGCAGAACCTTGATTTACAGGATTAAACGATTATCATGATTATTTCTTTAAAAAAATCGTTTTACAGAAATCTTTGGTTGAACAAATTTTATGATATATTTACGGTATATTTCAACATCAAGGCTCGGGTATCTACAAACTTCTTTGGTTAGTTATGGATTCATTACAAATATAACACAGCCATTGTGGCAGAACAATGATTTGAGTCATAAAAAAAGAGGCAGCCATTACAGCCGCCTCAGTCATTAAATTTTTTGCTTTCAAGAAAACGCTAAGCGTTTTTCGTCCCGAAGGGACTCCCTTGGAGCAGTCCCTGTTTACCCCCTGGGGGCTTTAACGGGATATATATTACTTCACAATCAACATCTTCTTTACATCAACAAAATCACTGGTTACAATTTTGTAAATGTACATGCCGCTTGCGTAATTTACGGCATTAAAATCAAGCTTGTATCTGCCCGGTGACATATCCTGGTTAACAAGTGTTTCAACCTCTCTGCCAAGCAGGTCATATATTATAATTCTAACATTACCGTTCCTGATTATATCAAAATTGATATTCGTAGTCGGGTTAAACGGATTCGGGAAGTTCTGGTAAAGTTTATATTCCTTCGGTATTTCTGTACTGATGTTCTGAATGCCGATTGGAACTGTCCATCTTGCTACTTCTGAGATCGGGTTCCTGATAAGTATCGAAACCGCGGTGTCGTTTCCTGTGCTGTCAGGACTTGTGTATGAATTAAGCCCCGAGCCGATCCACCCTCTGAAGGTATAAGGCGTTCCGTTGAATACAATATTCCTCGAAAGGACTCCGAACTGCACAGTCGTACCGGAATCGTGATAATTATCGCCAAACGTATTGCCTACCGCCGAAGAAATTGCAAGCCTGCATTGAAGCTTGTAATTAGCCTGCACAGTTACATTTCCGTTAATTGTAATGTTGTGTGTTGTATCTCCGTTATCAGACCAGTTTGTGAAAACATAGCGGTTAAAGCCAACGGTCTTTGGACTGATTGCCTGAACAGATACTGTTGTACCTGTCGGGAAATATAGATTCTGAAGTGAATTATACTGTACACCGTTCACTTTGAAATCACAAATACCGTTCCTGTTTGTTCCAACCGTGAGCTGCGCTGTATTTACAAGCAGGTCAACTGTCCTAATGTGAATTGCGGTATTCGTTAACGAGGTTCTGCCTGTTATATTCACGCGGTACCTTCTTGATGTTACACTTCCGACCGCTTTTACTTTTAAAGTTACTGAATCAGGGAAAGTTGTGATGGTATCTTTACCATTCTGGAAACTGAACTGCAGTGAACCTGACGAAGGCAAAGTATCTACAGCAGCCGAAAACTTTACGCGTTCGCTGAACGCGCCTTTAATTCCCGGAATTACAACTGAATACGTCGTGCTGTCGCCGTTCACTATACTTCTTGATGAAGGATTAACAGTCATTGCGTAATCAGGGTAGTATGATACATAACTGCCCATATTGTTGTTTCTTCCGTCCATCCAAACATTGTAACTGGTGCTTCCAATTGCTGAGTTTCCGATATAGTCGCCGATATAGTTTTCACCGCCCGGCTGGCCTACTGCCATCGCATTCGGATTAAAATTCACATCAGAAACACTTTCATTTGACTGGAAACTTGTACCGCCATTTGTTGATACTGCTGCGTAAAGCCTTGTCTGTATATTGCTTGCCGCGTCAACTCTTGAATCATACCAGCAAACAAATACTTTGCCTGTTCTGTTATCAACCGATACTGAAGGCAGCCACTGGTCAGTAGTGGTTGCGTCATCATTAACTCTTTGGGGCGAGGTCCATGTAATACCGTAATCTGTTGATCTGATAATGAATATATCAGCATTATCAGGTCCCACGGGGTTTGCCGCGAAAACAACATAAACATTGCCCCTTGTTGAAGTGAAGCTGTTATCGGCAGCCATTCTCGGGAATTCATTGTTCCTGATACAGTTCTTGACAGTATATCTTCCGGCACAAGAAATGCCCGGGGGATTAATGACCGCTGCGATAACCTGCGGTGTGAATGTAGCTCCTCCATCTGTTGAACGGTTAATATACATTCCGCCGCCTGTTGTAGCCGCAAAGTATACGCTGCCGCCCTGTGTGTTTCCGTTGGGTCCCACCGCAACATATGCACCCTGTCCGCCCTGGAAAGTCAGCGGGGCTGACCATGTCGCTCCCAGATTTGTGCTCCTTGAAAAACGCATTCCTGTTGAGCCGAACTGCCTCCAGCCTACATAAACGTAATTGCTGTATGGTCCCGCTGTTTGATCCGCTGTGATCCATTCCTTATCTGATAAGCCTACTGTAGTGCTGTAAACACTTGTAGGATTAACCCAGGTAACACCCTTGTTCGTTGATTTAATTACTGTAATACCGTATGTAGCGCCATTCTGATAAAGCTGAGCGTAATAGCATGTGCCAAGACTGTCATATGCCATAACGGGATCTCCAATTACAGTGAAACCCGCAAATGTTGGATTGTTCTTTGTCCAGTTATAGCCATCAAGCGTGTAATACAGGTTATTAATGTTGAACGCGCATACACTGTTTAACGGGTCTCTTGGGTTAGTTGCGATATAAGGTTCGCCAAAATCTGTCCCAAGGAAAATGTTATCAAAACCGTTTGTGATAACCACGCTGCTCTGTGTGCCGTTAGGCGTAACGTTTTGGAACGGCGGCTGGATCGCGATGCTTTGCTGCTCTGAATACTGCGCGAAAAAATTCGCAGTATAAAAAAGAAACAGAATGATGAATGCTTTTTTCAATTTGTGATTATTTAGATTTATGAATTATTATTTGTAAAATTTTTATTTAACAAGTATCATTTTCTTAATTTCTGAATATGTACCCGCTTCAAGCCTGTAGAAGTAAATTCCGCTTGCCAGCGAAGAAGCATTCCATTGGTAACTGTATGAGCCTGCCGTCATGTACGCTTCGGTGATCTTAAGTACTTCTCTGCCGGTTAGATCGTAAATTACGAGTTTAACATCTGAATTTTTAGCGATATCAAACTTGATCTTCGTAACAGGATTAAACGGGTTAGGGTAATTCTGATGCAATGAAAATTTCTCAGGGATCCCTGCGGCAACAGGCTCAATACCTGTAACATTTGTGACCATAAACCTGAAATTAGCCGAAGGCGCCGGGAGCGGCTTTGCAACTGTCCTGCCGCTTACCGATGTTGCCGAAATATAATAGTAGATCCTTGTATTAAGCGGCTGCTGCGGAATGTTTGCCCGGAAAGTATCACCAATATTAGTCATATTAACCTGCGTGAATCCGCTGGTTGTATCAAGTGTCCAGTACATCTTTGCTGATGAGATACCGCTTTTGGATTTGATATAAGCCTTAACCTCATACGGCTGTGAAGTAATGTTTGTGTTGCGTAATGCGGAGTGTGATATGAAAACCGGTTCACTAACGCCGATCTCTTTTGTTATGCAATGGATTGCTCCCAGTGAAGGTATTATTGAATTGCAGTCGATGCCAACTATTCTGTAACCCGGAAGGTTTTCTCTGTATATCCTTAATGCGGTTGTATCATATTGCGGAGCGTATGTTGGCACAATTACAGTCTTGTTAACAAAAACAGAATTCGTATAAGTCCTGTAATCGCCTCCGTTATCAGGGTATAGCCCATTAGGTCCCGGCGGCATTGGAATTCTTATAACCTTATATGGCTTGCCAAAACATGTCTGAAAATTGTTCAGTATGTACTGCAGGTTCAATTCTATCTGCGGTCCGTCAGCAATTCCTTCGGGGTATTGTCCCACAAGCAGTGTCTCTTCATCAAGCAGCTTGATATGCATATCAATATGGTGAATGACATCGTACGGCAGAATATCCATTTTTATGTACCTGCTTATACCCATATATGAATTCATTATCTGGTTTATCTGGGTTTCAGATTTTGGTGAAACGCCGTAAGGATTCCCGGGTGCGTTCTCGCTGAGTATCAGCTCAGATGCGAATGCAGTGCCGTGACCGTCGGTCATAAAATTACCGCCGGTGTTTACAAGGTCGTTCGGCGCTACGAGTGTCTGATGAATGGGTACACCCATTGTGTTTGCTATAAATACCGGAGTCGCATCATCCTGCGGTCTTGTAGTTCGGTTGTATTTCCAATCAATTATTCTTAATGTATCTATATTTTGTGAGTACACTGTCCACGGACCGTAATCTCTGCACCAAATGCTGTTGAAAGATGTTATCAGGAATTTTAAGTTGATAAGCGGAACACCGCCATTTGTCAGATATGTCTTTACGCTGTTTGAATCTGAGCAAATAATGTAAACCATACACTCATCCTGCGCGTAATCTACTATCTGTCTTAAAATGGGAAGCTGGGCTGTCCATGTTATCTGCAAAGCCTGTAATTCTTCCCATTCTGCCATGGTCCTTACTGGGCCCGGCGGTGGATTTGGATCCATCAATACAGGTGGTACAGGGTTATTCTTCAAATATTGCATTTGCCGCAGTTCATTTGCGGTCGGATAGTGCGGCAGAAAATTTTCCTGTGAATAGACAGCTGACGCCATGAAGAGCGCTATTATTGTTAAAACTATTTTCATAAATTTTAAGTGATATTGGGCGTAATAATACGCATATTTATTCAGTGTTACAACGAATTTAATAGCGATTGCATCGCGTCAGATTGTGCCAGATTAACAGCAATTTCAATTATTTATCTTGAATATTGCCTGTATAAGTGATATTTTTACAGGAATTCTGAAAATATAACCGAAATTTTTGGCAGGGCAATACGACTATATTGAAAACAATCTGTTAAAGATAAAACAGAGGATCGCAAAGGTATGCTCGCAATGCGGCAGGGATCCAAAAGATATTTATCTGATTGCTGTCAGCAAGACTTTCCCCGCTGATGCAATAGCATCGGCGCTGGATTACAACCAGCTTGATTTCGGTGAAAACCGTGTACAGGAATTACTTGAAAAAGAACCCGGTTTCCGTGACAGGATAATGCATTGGCACCTGATCGGGCATCTTCAGACAAATAAAGTCAGATTCATAGTGCCGTTTGTGTTTCTTGTTCATTCATTGGACAGCCTAAAACTTGCGCAGAAGATCCAGAATGAAGCCGCCAAGGCGGATAAAATGATAAAGTGCCTTGTTCAGGTAAACACTTCCGGCGAAGATCAGAAATCAGGGTGTGATCCTAAATACACTCTCAAACTTGTAAAAGAAATTTCGCAGTTTGAAAATATCAAAGTTAAGGGACTGATGACGGTGGGTAAGATGATGGATAATGAGAAAGATCCCGCTGAGCGTGAAATTGTAAGAGGTAACTTCAGGCAGCTTAAGGAGCTGTTTGAAGAAATTAAGGGTCACAATATTCCCGGAGTTGATATGAAATATCTTTCTATGGGAATGACATCAGATTACGATATCGCAATTGAGGAAGGTTCAAATATGCTGCGCATAGGCTCCGCAATCTTCGGAAATCGGTAAGAAGGCTAGTGTAAAACCGGATTCAGAATTTCAGGTTGTAAAATAAATATAGAGTAACCTCCCCCCTCTCCCTTTGGGAGAGGGGCTGGGGGGTGAGGGTCAAAAAAACTATCAGCAACAACATAAAACATAAGGGAATAATAAAATGAGACTATCAGCAATCGACATCAAAAAGCAGGAGTTCAAAAAATCCATGAGAGGATACGATGTCAGTGAGGTTGAAGCATATCTGGATACTGTTGGCAATACATTCGAAAACCTGTTCAGGGAGCTTGAGCTAACGAAAGAACAGGTGATGAAGCTTCAGGAAGAAAAAGAAGAACTGGTAACTGAAATAAACGTCTACCGTGAAAACGAAAAGACATTCCAGAAAGCCATTGTGAAATCACAGGATATGGCTGAGGACATCCTGGATAATGCAAAAAAAAGGGCAGAGCTTATTATTAAGGAAGCCGAAATACTTTCAAGCAAAACTAAAGTTCAGGCTCACGAAGAGTTCCTCAACCTGAAGCAGGAGCTGGAAGAACTAAAGAATAAAAATGAAGCTGTAATTGACGATATAAAGAACTACCTTGTTGAAAAACTCAATTCCATTGAAGAATACCAGCGTAACAGAAAGATCTTTAAGCTTGAAAACAATATCGCGTCAATGGAACAGGTAAGTGTTCACGGGCCTGTTAAGGAAGAGCAGCCTTCAAATACTTTTGGACTCAATCTTGGCAGCTTAAATATGGGTCTTGATGACCAAAGCAGTAAATAAAAATAAAATAAATTCCCCGTTGTTGGTCTTGAACTGCTTTGGCAGTTTGTGACCAACAACAATACTTAAACATAAACAAAACACTTCCTGCCGTTGAGAAAAGTTTTGCGAACAGATAAGCATGTTAACACTACCCATGATTTCCTTCAGAATCACACAGGAGGCTATACTGCCGATATTGGCATAATTCTCGGCACCGGGCTTGGCGGATTGGTTAAAGATATCAACATCCATCACAGGATAGATTATAAAGAAATTCCATATTTCCCTGTTTCAACTGTTGAATCGCATCACGGGAATTTAATATTGGGAGAAATAAGCGGAAAGAATGCTGTTGTAATGCAGGGCAGGTTCCATTATTATGAAAATTATTCCCATGAAGAAATTACTTACCCTGTGCAGGTGATGAAAACAATGGGGATTAAGGCATTGATCGTTTCCAATGCCTGCGGGGGGCTTAACCCCATCTACAAAAAAGCTGACCTGATGATAATGCGCGATCATATTAATTTTCATTATGATACTCCCCTTAAGAGTTACAGATTTAATTCATACAATAAACCGCTTTATGATAAAGGCCTTATCGCTCTTGCTGAAAAAGCAGCGCTTATGAATGAGATCAGCGTACGCAAGGGGGTGTATTTATCATTGCATGGACCCGCGCTTGAAACCAGGGCTGAATACGCAATGGTAAGGAAATTCGGAGCTGATGCTGTTGGCATGTCAACTATTCCCGAAGCAACAGTTGCCTCGAATCTAGGTATAAAAACACTGGGACTTTCTATTATTACCGATATGGGGCTTCCGGATACGTTAAAGCCCGCAGTACTTGCTGAAATTCTGGAATCCGCCGCAGAGGCTGAACCAAAAATGACACTGCTTACACGCAGAACAATTGAAATGCTATCGTTCAATTAATAAATACAGTCAATATTTTATTTAATGACAGAACAGAAAAAACAAATAAAGCTATCCGCAGATTTTATAAAAGCTAATACGCCTTTTAGAGGAAATGTGACTTTTGCGGTTATTACCTATAAGAATCCTTCGTTTCTGAAAGATTACAGGCTCATAAAGAAGATCAGTTATTCTGATATTCCGCCTGCATTTAATGCTGCTGAAGACAGCCGGGGTGAATTCATTTTCGCGCAGACCAAAACCGGTAAAAAGAATTTTTATATACTTAACGGTCACTTGAATTTTTTCAGCGGCTACAAAATGCGCGAAACTGCCCACCCTGTTTATGTGTTGAATGAGCTGGGAGTTAAGAATGTAATTGTGATTGATGAAGCCGGGTTTTTAAACCCGAGATTCAAAAGCGGGGGGGTTGCTTTAGTTTACGATCATATTAACCTGATGGGTGATAACCCGTTAATAGGCGAAAATGATAATACTCTTGGTACCAGGTTTCCTGATATGAGCAATCCATATGATGAGAAGTGGTTTAACAATATTACTGCATTTCTAAGGGATAATAAATTTGAATATTTCCCTTCAGTATATCTTGGCATAACCGGACCCGAAACCGAAACTGAAGCTGAATGCAGGTTTTACCGTGAAATTGGCGCTGATGTTTTGGGCTATTCACTTGTTCCCGAAAATATTGCAATGGTTCATGCAAATATGAAATGCGCAGCTTTCTGCATGTTAAGCAGGGAACTCGTAGCCGACAGGCTTGCGGAAATTTCGCCCGAAGAAAAAAATAAGAACAGGCTGAAAGCCGAAAAAGCTTTTGCACCGGTCTTAGTTGATTTAATCAATTTGGTTAAATAATTCTTTTGACTACATTTTTGACATGTCGCTCCTACGGAGCTCAAATCGTTTTTTGTTCTTGTTCTACAAACATACAGCTCCTAACGGAGCCGGAGCATGAAAATATTTTATTAGCCCCGCTCTTTAGAGCGGGGATTAAGGATTCCCCAAAACGGGACTTTAGTCCCAATTAGAAGAATTATTATGGGCGCACTAAAAGAACTTCTCGCAGCAGGCAGAACTATCATACTTGATAGCGCAATGGGTACTGAACTTCAGACAAGGGGAGTGAGTGTAAAACTTCCTTTATGGAGCGCGCAGGCGCTTATAGATAAGCCTGATACTGTCCGCCATATCCATATCGATAATATCGATACCGGCGCCGATATTATTACAACCAATACTTTCCGCACCCAGAGCAGAACATACCGGAAAGCTTATTATCATTACAAAGAAAATGACTTTGCTGAAACTGCACGCCATTTTACAGCTGACGCTGTTGACCTTGCAAAAGATGCAGTTATGATTGCCGCTGAAGAAAATGAGGTGATCATTGCGGGATGTATTGCCCCCCTTGAAGACAGCTACCGGCCCGACCTGACACCGGATACAGATACTTTATGCACTGAGCATTATGAACACATGAAAAATCTCGCCGATGCCGGAGTAGATATTTTCATAGCCGAAACGCTGACTAATATCAGGGAAATTTCAGCTGTGCTGAACCAGCTGCATAAATTCGGACTAGATTCCATCTTGAGTATTACTCCGCGCAATGATACAGAGCTCTTTTCAGGCGAGCCGATAAGCGAGGCTGTTAGCATAATAAATAAGTATACACCTGATATACTCAGTGTAAACTGTATTCACCCGCATATGGTTGAGCCTGTCATCAGTCACTTAAAAACACTGACAGAGATCCCTTTAGGAGTTTACGCAAATATCGGCGACCCCAATTACAAAGCTGACCCCAAACATAAGGAAAACGATCCGATGAAACGTACCGTTTCACCGGATGAGTATTTTAAATACGCGCAGAAATGGAAATCCATGGGTGTAAGAATGATAGGCGGCTGCTGCGGAACAAATCCGTTATACATTGCAAAACTCTCACATTTAAAAGGAAAGAAATAATTTAGAAATATTTTGGAGTGCACTGACTGTGTCAGTGCACATAAATTTTCTTTTGATCCTTCCCCTTAACATATTCCTAACAATAAATTTTTATTTTTGCAGATATGGATAAAATTAAAGTATTATTCGTCTGCATTCATAACAGTGCACGCAGCCAGATGGCTGAAGCCATCATAAATCATTATTATGGCGATAGATTCATCGCTGAATCTGCCGGCTTTGAGGCCGGCTCTCTAAATCCTTTCGCAGTGAAAGCGATCGCGGAGTGGGATATCGATATTTCGCAGAACAAAACAGATGTTGTCTTTGATCTCTTTAAAGAGGGCAGAATTTACTGCTATGTAATTACAGTTTGTGATGAATCAAATGCGGAAAGATGCCCGGTATTTCCGGGTATCACAAAACGGCTTCACTGGTCGTTCCCTGACCCCTCAGCATTCAAAGGCAGGGATGAAGACAAATTGTTATTTGCACAAAATGTTCGTGACCAAATAAAAGAAAGAATTGATGAATGGGTTAAATCGGTTTAGAGTATTATATGCGCTGAATTATCATTAGTTTTGATGATAATATGGAAATAATTTTAGAATCAAAAATAACCTGTCCAAATTGCGGATTTAAGAAGCTGGAAACAATGCAGGAGGATTCCTGTCTGTATTTCTATGAATGCACAAAATGTAAAACAATCTTAAAGCCAAAGACAGGCGATTGCTGTGTATTTTGCAGTTACGGCAGTGTTAAATGTCCGCCAATTCAAGAAGGGAGTGACTGCTGTAAAAGCTAATATATTTCAGAAAGTTGTATAAATAAAATAGATCCCTCCAATAATAACTAAAACTCCGCAAATCTTTTTGAATATCTTAATCGCTGGTGACCTATCAGCCCATTTTAGATATTTACCAATCTTGGCGCTCATAGTGCCCGCTGCAGCTATCACAATAACATGCCCAAATGCAAATGCCGCAATTAGCAGTATTGCATAAGTAAGGTTCGTTGATGAATATTTGAAGACAACTCCAAGAACAGGTGCCATATATGCAAATGTACACGGACCCAGTCCCGCGCCAAACAACAATCCAAGCAAAAATGCCAGCAAATATCCTTTTGAATTTATCTTTTCAGGATGTATAAAATTCCAGTCCGGATTAATTACATCGAGCAGATATAGTCCTGCGGCAAAGAATACAATTGCAACAATATAATTACCCGTAACGCCAATATCACCAATTAACCCTCCAAGGAATCCGGTTATTAACCCTATTACTGCTATTGTAATTAATATACCCAGCACAAATAAGAGAGAATTAAAAAATGCAGTCTTTAAAGCAGGAACCCCTTTTCTGTTAATGTAACCAATGATCAATGGCAGGCTTGAAAGATGGCAGGGGCTTAATATTACACTTAAAACTCCCCACAAAAATGAAGCAGTAACTGCCATATAAATGTTCTGCATCAGAATATTATTCAACAGTTCAAAAATTCCGTTCAGCATATCAATTTTTTAAAGGTTTTACATTCCTGGTTTCAAACAGTTTTATTATTTCTTCTTCAGCGAAAAATCCTTCATGCCTGTAAAATTCTTTCCCGTTCTCATCAAGGAATACCTGGGTGGGGATAAGCTGTATGCCGTATTTTTGCGCCGGCGCTTTATCTTTCCATACATCATGGAATACCACTTTTACCTGTTCCCCATATTTCTCTTCAATTGATTTCATCACAGGCTGCATCTGCCGGCAGGGGATACAGTTAACCGAACCAAGCTCAACAAATGTTATTTTAGCAGCTGATTTTTCAACCAACGGCTGAATTTTTTCCTGTGTGATCTCTTTCTTACCGCAGGAAATAATGATTACTGCCATAATCAGAAATAGTGTAGTATATTTTCCCATAACTATCCCTCATTTATCCAGGCAAGTATATCTTCATCTTTTGGGATCACACCTGCTGATTTTAATTTATCATTTACCACCAGACCCGGTGTCCTCATAATATTAAACCTCATTATTTCATCAAGCTCAGCAACTTTTTCAACTTCTGCATCAATAGAATTGCGAATGATTAATTCTCTGACTTTTTCTTCCAGTCTTTTGCATTTTGCGCAACCTGTACCGAGTATTTTTATTGTCATTTTATTTAAAACCTTTCAATTATTTTTTATAAATTGGTTTAGTTCAAAATTTACATATTTTATAAAACTGGGTTTATCATTTACCAGCTTCCATGTTTGCTCCAGGTTTTTCCATTTTTCTCTTTTCCCTCCGGTATACTTTGCAACAACTAATGAGCTGAATTCCAGCTTATATTCGTCAACATAATGTACATTTACGGAATCTTCGATATTCAGTTCTTTCCATATTACTTTTTTCCCGGTCTTATTTTCCCATTCCTCTATAGCTTCAATAGAGTATGCTTCAATATTACGGCATGTAACACACCTGGCCGTAGGGTGAAAGTAATATGCTATCAGTTTAACTTCGTTCTCTTTTGCCGCTTTAAGTGAATCATTTCTTCGCTTTGTTATTATTGATCTTAAAGAATCCGCTTTATCTTTTTCTTTTTTTATTAGCAAGGTATCATTAACAGGATTCACCAAATTACTTTGTTCTTTGGCCCCATTTGTTATTGAATCAGTTTTATTCGCCGATGAATCTATCGAACCCGTTTTATCATGCTCTTTGTTGCAGCCTGAATGGATTAATATCAAAATTAATATTGTGAACAGAATATGATTGTATATGTATCTCATTTATTTATAAAATTATGTTAAATACAAAACCCGATATTATGATGCAAACTGTTACTACACCAAAGAATACCGCTATAAGCCTGCCAGTCATCACTTTCTTCAGCAGTATTGCTTCCGGTATTGAAAGCCCGACTACAGCCATCATAAAAGATAGCGATGTGCCCAATGGGACACCCTTTGCAATAAATACCTGTATCACCGGAATTATTCCCGCTGCATTTGCATACATTGGGACACCCAGTAATACTGCAAGCGGTATTGCATACCATGTATCCTTGCCGATATACTGCTCAAAAAAACCTTCCGGTATGTAACCGTGCATTCCGGCTCCTATTGCAATACCAATAATTACATATAGGATGACACTCTTTATTATTTCTGATGCTTCAGATGTGATAGCGGGGATTCGTTTTATAAACGAGAGTTTCTCATCTTCAAACCGTTCTTTCTCTTTTTCAGAATCTGCCCAGACCTTACGAACCCAATCAGTGAGCAAATATTCTAATTTCAGTTTTCCCAGTATAACGCCGCTTATTATGCCAAGTAATATTCCGCTGGTTACATATATTGCGGTAATTTTAAAACCGAACAATCCAAGGAACATTGCAACTGCTACTTCGTTCACAAGTGGTGAAGTAACCAGGAACGCGAAAGTAACACCCAGCGGTATACCGCCCTTGACAAACCCCATAAATAATGGCACCGATGAGCACGAGCAAAAAGGTGTTACCGCGCCAAATAAGGATGCTAATAAATATTCCAGCCCGTAAAGTCTGTTCCTGGATAAAAAATTCCTGATACGGGCTATAGGGAAATAAGAATTGATGATTCCCATAAAAAAAATAATTATAAACAGAAGAATTGTTATTTTAACGGTATCATATATAAAGAAATTCAATGCTGAGCCAAGGTGACTCTCCGGGGAAAATCCCATTAAAATATAAGTTAACCAATCAGTGATATGTTGCAGCCAGTCAAACATAAAATTACGTGAATTGTTGCAGTGTATAAAATGTTCTTATCTTCAGGTTATCTATTACATATCTCTATTCTATCCACAAATCCCAATTTTATGCGGTCACTCTTTACAACTTCATCATCTTCCAATATGAAATGCATACTTGCCATTAGTGATGAAATTTCCGGTCTGTTAATATTCCTTGTTAAACTGTAATTTATCCACTTTCCCTCTTTGAAGTCTTCTACGAATCCGGCCTTTTTCAAAATCATCAGATGATTTGAAACAGTTGAAGCAGCCAATCCTAAGATATCAGTAATCTCACAAACGCAGAGGGGTTTAACCTGGAGCATTTTGATAATCCTCAATCTGTTCGCGTCAGAAAGAGCCTTAAATACGTTTGATTGATGTTTTAGCATAAAATCATTTCGTTAAGTAACGAAATATAACCGGATACTTTTTTTTATTTTATGACTTCAAACATAATAGAAAATGATTGTTATCTAACTTATAAAAATCAATAGCTTGCAAAGAGGGGATAAATTTATACCTTTTCTGACAGGTTTCTTTATCGTAATATTGCAATAAGACAATAAAGAAAATATATGGGACTCACAAAAACAGATAATTTCACAGCAGAACAAAACGAGCTTGCGGCTTTTGCCAAAGCGCTGGGGCATCCGGCAAGGGTTGCTATAATCGAGTATTTATCTTCGCAGGCAAGCTGCGTTTGCGGAAGTATTGTAGACGCAATTCCGCTGGCACAGGCAACAGTATCACAGCATTTAAAAGAGCTTAAAAACGCCGGACTCATCCAGGGAAACATTGAAGGCAATTCAATTTGTTACTGCCTGAATCCCGAAAAATGGAAGAAGTTCAAGCAGATGCTCGAGCCAACTTTCACTCATATTGAACAACCGGTTTGTTGTTAATGCTTTTGTCATTCCCGCCTGCCTTGTCTCTAAGGCGAAAGCGGCAATCTCAATCTTCAATTAAAAAAATAAATAATTGTATATACGTGCCGCTACGCCTTGTCGAAGGTAAGGTGGCACATCTCAAACATAAAATTAAATAACTTTTCGAATAAAATATTAAAAAATTATGAATACAATAGAAGAAAAAAGATCAAAAGAAAAAACCTGCTGCGGACCAGAGTGCTGCAGTGATGAAGCTACTGAAACTGCAGTTTTAGAAAACCCCGTTGTAGGTGTTGTCACCAACAACATAAGCACAGACCTCACCAAAGAAAAAACTGAAGATGAACTCAAGCAAATAGTTAAAGAACAATACTCAGCAATCGCGCTTCAGTCAAAAGAGCAAAACGAATCATCATGCTGCGGTTCAACTTCATCCTGCTGCGGAGATAACACAACTTATACCATCATGGCAGATGAATACAAAAACCTCAAGGGCTACAATCCCGATGCAGATCTTGGGCTCGGCTGCGGCTTACCAACGGAATTTGCGAAGATCAAACCGGGCGATACCGTGGTTGATCTCGGCTCTGGCGCCGGGAATGATTGCTTCGTAGCAAGAGCTGAAACAGGGGATACCGGAAGAGTAATAGGAATTGACATGACTCCCGCAATGGTTGACAAAGCCAAAGCTAACGCTGCCAAGCTTGGTTACACAAACGTTGAGTTCCATTTAGCTGAAATTGAAAATATGCCGCTTGCTGATAATACAGCTGATGTTGTTGTAAGCAACTGCGTTATGAACCTGATTCCCAATAAAGTTAACGCTTTCAGGGAAGTTTACAGGATCACAAGGCCCGGCGGGCATTTTTCAATCAGCGATATTGTACTTACAGGTGAACTTCCGCTGAAAATGAAAACCGCAGCAACAATGTACGCCGGCTGTGTTTCTGGCGCGGTGCAGAAAGAGGAATATCTGGAAATAGTTAAAAATGCGGGATTCAAAAACATTACAATTCAGAAAGAAAAATTGATCACAATACCTGATCAGATCCTGTTGGACTATATGACAATTGAAGAAGCGAAACAGTTCATCAGGTCAGGCAGCGGAATATACAGCATCACAGTTTACGCGGAAAAATAATTTTTGGCTTTTGTAGAGACGTCCCGGCGGGACGTCTCACAGCTATAAAAACCATTCATAACAATTGAATAGTTTAATTTCAAATTATTGATAGTTTATGTCAGCAAACAACTGCAATCCAACAGAACGAAAACATTTAAGCTTTCTGGATAGATTCCTGACACTGTGGATATTCATTGCAATGGGTATCGGCGTTGCATTGGGATATTTTATTCCGGGTACAGCTGATTTTATCAATTCATTTTCTTCAGGTACTACAAATATTCCTATTGCCATTGGCTTAATACTAATGATGTATCCGCCTCTTGCTAAAGTTAAGTATGAAGAGCTTGGAAAGATATTCCGCAATTTCAAAATACTGGGATTATCGCTGGTAATGAACTGGGTCATCGGACCCGTGCTTATGTTCATTCTTGCTATTACTTTTCTGAGCGATCTGCCTGGCTATATGGTCGGCTTGATTATGATCGGTCTTGCCCGATGCATCGCCATGGTAATTGTGTGGAATGAGCTTGCAAACGGCAGCCGGGAATACGCCGCTGGACTGGTTGCATTTAACAGCATATTCCAGGTACTTTTCTACAGCCTGTTTGCATGGATATTCATAACGGTACTTCCGCCATATTTCGGCGTTACGGGACTCGAAGTGAACATCAGTATTACTGAAATTGCGCAAAGTGTTTTCATTTATCTTGGTATTCCCTTTATTGCGGGATTTTTAACTCGTTTTATTCTTATTCGTGCAAAAGGTAAGGATTGGTATGAAAATAAGTTCATCCCAAAGATAAGCCCAATAACATTAATTGCATTATTATTCACGATCATTGCAATGTTCAGTCTAAAAGGCGAGATGATAGTAAGTATTCCGATGGACGTTGTGAGAATAGCAATACCTTTGCTTATTTACTTTATAATTATGTTCTTCATCACATTCCTTGTTGGCAGGTGGCTAGGTGCTGATTACAGCCAGAACGCCGCCTTATCTTTCACTGCCGCAGGCAATAATTT
>JBHEKV010000079.1:0-12179 GCA_041859235.1 Ignavibacteria bacterium
ACCTTCTACTACCATCTTGACTGCTGATATCTTAAAATCTCTGTCAAATGTACGTCTGATTCTTTTCTCTTCCACGGGTATATTCCTTTCTTTTACGAATATACACCTTAATTTCTTGTCTACAAAATCGAGGTCACTTCACCTTCGTTGTTTTCCAGCCATTGTGAATTTGTATTAATTTGCAGAATACAAAAGAAAATAAGATTAAAAATTAAGATGTAGTAATTCCTTTTCATTGCATGCCTCTTGTTTAGTTTATTTATTAATATTACATTACGTGATGAAATATTTTAGGATTTGCAAATTAACTTTCTGTAGTATAATATAGAGCAGTAAATTCTCATTCACTGCTCTATTGGTCAATTAACATAAGAGACTCTTTCTAGTGCTAGGCCTTATTTCGGGTGCATCCGATATAATCGGAATATTCACTGGTAATTTTCAGCCTACCTTACAATAAACATGTTTTCCTTGATAACCTGTTTATTCAGCTCTATCCTGTAGTTCAGCACACTGCCCGAAAGATTGTATTTTGGCTTCCAGAACACCGTGTGATCCCCCACTTCAAGATGTCCGGCCGGAAGTTCATCTATCTTTAAGCCTATGAGATTGAAAATTTCAAGGGTAACTTCTCCGGGCTTTTCTATGCTGAATTTTATTTTAGACAATTTTATGTTTTTTTAAATTAAAAGGTATCATCAATGAACTTTCCTACATACGTTCCGTCTTCTTCGTAAACATATACCCAAATTGCGCCATCTTCATAAACTTTAATATAAACTCTTCCTGCACTTGTTTCTGCCGTATTTACTGTATTTGATGCTGCAAAGGTATTTACTGATGTGAAACCGGTTAAAAGGCTAAGGGTAATTGCAATTGTTAATAATGTTTTTTTCATTTTCGTAGTGTTTTATAGGGTTTGTTATTAATTAGTTTGTTTATTTTCTTATCTGTTCAAACATAACTCATAAAATCAGTCTCTGCCAATACTTTTAAAGCCCATAGTTGCTTATTTTTGCAGTGCTTAGGTGTTTTTATGGCAACAATATGCTAAATTCGCGCTACATTTTAATAAAATTTACTATTGACTACTGATTTTGAGTTGCTTATATTTACATATAAATAATTGCGAAAATGCTGGATTACGCGTTTATAGAATTGCTGGAATCCCTTACCAGAGATGAAATAAGATCACTCAGAAAGTTTATTATATCACCATACTTTAACCGCAGCCAAAAAGTGGTTAAATTGTTTGATATTATAGCCAAATTTCATCCCAACTTTGAAAGCCCAAAGCTGGCCAAAGAAGAGCTGCATAAGAAAATTTCGCCTGAGCTTCCTTATAATGAAATTACAATGCGGAGACTGCTTTATGACCTGCAGGAGCTAATTTCAAAATTCATTCGCCAGCAGTATGTTGAAAGAAAGGAAGCAGAATCAGCTATATTCACAATTGAAGAATTGGCTATAAGGGGCGCTGAAAGAATGCACTCAATTACAATAAGAGATGCTGAAAAGCTGATGAACTCTTTTAAAAATATTGATGCAGATGCCTGCCTGAACAAATTCAAGCTTGAGACAGAAAAATTTTATTTTGGCATGATAAATAACAAAATAAACAAGAAGAGTTTTGTTGATACTGAAGCGGGCAAGCTTATTAACGGTATCACATATTTTATAAGCTATTTTATGCTTGAATCTATTAAGCATAACGATACCCTGTTGAATTACTCCCGTTCATTCAACATAAAACAGAACAAAAAATTCATTTCACAGTTTCTTGACCTCTTTGACTTCCAGCGGCTTGAAATATTCATGAAAACGCACTCACTCTCGGGAATAGAGATTGTACAGGCGTATATAAATTCACTTAAAGCTTACCTGTATTTTGATAATGACGAGTATTACGCACAGCTTAAATCATCGGTTCTTGATAATTTAGATAAATTTAGCCAGACAGACAAGCATTTTCTGTTTGCGAAGCTAAGCGGATACTGCATCTTAAAAAAAGAATCGCTTCCCGCTACTGATATGAAATATGAAAGCGAACTATTTGATATTTACAAAAAAATGCTGGTTGATAAATATTACCAGACAGAAGCAAGCAAATACATGCCTGTGGATCTGTACAGAAATATCATTATCCAGGCGGTTAAAATGAAAGAGCTAAGATGGCTTGAGGATTTCATTGAAGAGTACGGCAGGCAGATACACCCGGGGAGAAAGACTGATATTATCAACTACAGTTACGCATACTTAAGATTTGAACAAGGTAATTATAAAGAAGCTCTTGGATGGTTGAGCAAAATACGCATGGAAGAATTCACTTACCATCTTGATATACGAAGCCTGTATATTATGACTTATTATGAATTGGGTGATCTTGAAACGGCGTACTCTGCCGCAAACGCGTTTAGCAAATACTTAAGAAACAATTCTATGGTAAGTGATGAAAAGCGAACAGGCTGTGAAAACCTGTGTAAATATGTGATCAAACTTATCAATTATCATAATACCAGCTCCAAAACAGACCTCAGTTCACTGGCAGTAAGGCTTAATAAATCCAAAAACTTAAACTCAAAACTCTGGCTGCTATCCAAAGTGCAGAACCTTGATAGGTCAGTCAAAAAAGCCATTTAACCTGATTTCCGCACCATAAATTAACATTTTATAAGTAGATTTTTATAGATAAATTTGCTCATATGAATATATGTATTTTAGGTTCTGGCGGCTGGGGTACAGCACTTGGAATTATCCTCCATAATAACAGGCATAAGGTCACCTTGTGGGAATATGACAAAGAATATGCCCACACTCTTGATGAATACCGCGAAAATTTCTATTACCTTCCCAAAATAAAGATTCCTGAAAAGATCAATATCAGCAGCGATATCATTCCGGCTGTTAAGGATGCGGATATGATAGTTGTAGCTACCCCGACACAATTTATACGCAGCGTAATTGAGCAGATCAAAGATCTGAATTTCAGCAACAGGGTTATTCTAAGTGTATCAAAGGGTATCGAAAATCACAGCCTTATGACTGTTTCGCAGATATTCATGGATGTATTCAAAAATATCCAGAAAAAAAACATCACAGTACTTTCCGGTCCTTCACACGCTGAAGAAGTTGCAAAACATATCCCCACGGCCGTTGCCGCAGCCGGTTATGATGAAAGGAACTCAGAAATAATTCAAAAAGCATTTTCGAATAAATACTTCAGGGTCTATAAGAGCAATGATGTTATTGGTGTTGAGCTTGGAGGAGCCCTGAAAAATGTTATAGCAATAGCTGCAGGCATTGCAGATGGCGCCGGATTCGGAGATAATACAAAAGCTGCTATTATGACCCGCGGCATCAGAGAAATTACAAGGTTCGGTATGCGTTTTGGCGCACATGAGCATACTTTTATGGGTCTATCAGGAATTGGAGACCTTATTGTAACCTGTATGAGCAAACACTCGCGCAACCGCTTTGTAGGAGAGGAAGTTGGCAAAGGCAAGAAACTAAAACAGGTGCTTGCCGAAATGAAAATGGTTGCCGAAGGAGTTGCTACAACAGAATCAACTCACGAACTCGCCCAGAAACTGGGCGTTGAGCTTCCGATTATTGAGCAGGTTTACAAAGTTCTTTTCCTTAGCAAGGACCCGCACCATGCGACCGAAAAACTCATGACGCGAAATCTAAAGGATGAAAAATAATTTTTCAGATGAGTTCAACTCTTTTCATTAATGCCAAAGTCTGGCAGCCGGATGGCAGTTTTACTGAAAGTTTTGGTGTAAAAAACGGTCATTTCGATTTTTCAGGTTCGAATAAAGAAGCAAACTCCCTACGGAATAATTATACAGAAATAATTGATTTGAGCGGCAATCTTGTCTTGCCCGGTCTAATTGATGGTCACCTTCATCTTGTTAACGGCGCATTAATGATGAAAAGGCTGGATTGCTCTAAAATTAATTCAATTGACGAACTTAGTGACGCCATCAGGAAATACCAAAGAAACAACAGAGTAAGCTGGATTGTTGGCGGAAATCTTGACTTGAACAAAATTTTCGCAGGTCATTCAATCTTAGGGGGAAATGTCATTGATGATATTTTTGCTGATTTGCCGCTATATATAACAAACTACGATTACCATTCAGTTATATGTAATTCAAAAGCCCTGGCTCTTGCCGGAATCAGCCGCTCATCAAACAATTTCCAAAAAGAAGAAGCTGAATTATCCTTTGGTGGCGAGTTAACAGGATTCGTATACGAAAGTGTAATGAATAAAGTTTATTCTGCCATCCCCTCTCCATCGCTCCAAGAAAAAGTAAATGCGGTAACAGAATGTATCAGTATGCTTCACAAATTCGGTATTACTTCGGTAAGTGATATTACTTTGCCGGATGATATTGATGTATACGTAGAGCTATGGAAACAGGATAAATTAAAACTCAGGATCAATTCTTACCTGCCTTTTGAGGAATTTGAAAACCTGCAGAGATACAGAGATAAAACTTCTCTGATAAATAAAGATCACTATACAATAAATGGCTTCAAAGCATTCTGGGATGGCGCTCTGGGTTCAGAAACTGCGCTTTTTACAGAAAATTATAATGGAAAAGATCATAATGGATTAAGGACTAAAATTGTAAAAAGTGGTAAAGTTTATGACCTGGCTAAACGAATTGACGCAGCCGGAATGCAGATGATCATACACGCAATTGGCGATAAAGCGGTAAGCGAAGTACTTGAGTTATATGCTGTGCTGCCAAATACAAAAAAACTCCGGCACAGGATTGAGCATGCGCAGCATATTCAGCCGGTTGATTTCGATAAGTTCGGGAAATACGGGGTATTAGCTTCAGTTCAGCCGGTGCATCTGAAGTATGACGCCCATACAGTTTTTGAAAAACTTCCGGCTAAACTCATTCCAAATACACACAACTATTCACACATAATGCCATTTGGCGGCATGCTGAATTTCGGCACAGATTTTCCCATTGTTGGCGCTGACCCGTTTGAGAATATCCGTCTTGCTGCAACAAGGATTACAAATGCAGGAGAATTCACACCTGAACATAAAATACCTCTGCATGAATGCCTGAAGGCATATACAATTAATAATGCCTTTTCAAACCATAATGAATCTGCCGTTGGCAGTATCACAAATGGGAAAGTTGCTGATTTTGTGATATTGGATGACGGTGATTTAGAATCAAATGATCATCTTAACACCCCTCACTCTGGAGTGTCCACTTTTCTCTCTGGCATACAAATGAAATAGAAAAGAAAACAAATTTTCGCTATTTTAGATATATGAATTATAATAACATAGTGTTCTGGGGGGATAGTCTCACTTATGGTGCAAGAACATACGGCTGTTATCCATTGTATCTTGTAAAAATGCTTAATGCATCTACTCCATATAATTGGAGAGCAATCAACCGCGGAGTGAACGGTTTCACAGCTAAAGATCTGTGGTTCAAGGTCAACTGGGATCTGGAAATGTTAAATGATACATATCTGAGTTGCGTTCTCATAGGTACAAATGATTGTTCAGTGCTTTCAGAAGGAGCTGTCTTCAAAACATATCTGGAGCAGTTGATTGATGCAATTTTCATCAAAAAAGGGAAAAAGATCTTTCTGGGTGAAATTCCGGATATCATACAAAATGCTCACCCTTTTTTTACAAAACAGTCTAATGAGAAACGTACTGAGCTTAATTCTATCATTTACGAGATTTGTGATAAGAACAATAATTTAGAACTCGTTAGGTTTAATTTGAATGAGGATTGTTACGAAGACAGCGTTCACTTCAGCGAAAAAGGTAACCAAATTGTTGCCGAATCATTCTTTAATAAAATAATCGGCATGTAATCAGAGATCCAAGTGATATGAAAAATGGCCTTAAGATACTTTTACTAATTGGAACCAGACCGGAAATAATAAAGAACTTTTCCGTGGTTCAGGCATTGAGCGAACAGAAGCTTTGTTATCAAATAGTTTACACCAACCAGCATAATGATTATCCTATGAATAAGCTCATTTTTGATGAGCTATCATACAATCCGGATAAAGTACTTTTGAAAAAGTTCAGGCTCGGAGCAAGCATTGACGCCCTGATCAATTATATCAAGAAGGAAAATTTCGGTCTGATCATAGTGAATGGTGATACTACCACCTCATTGATCGGAACGATAGCAGGCATTCATACTGATATTCAAATAGCACATATTGAAGCAGGATTGCGAAGCTATGACAAGCATATGTATGAAGAGCGAAACCGTATTTTTGCGGATTTTTCGGCACATTTCCTTTTTGCATACACAAAGTATCAGGCTGAACTTCTTAACTCCACCAAAGGATTAAGAGGAAGGATATTCAATGTTGGAAATACTACTGTAGACATTTTGAATGCAAACATCAGGTATATTACTAAACTTTCTTCACGGTTCCTCAAAGAATACGGCGATTTCATTTTTGTTACAATGCACAGAAAGGAATTTACTGATTCAAAACAAAGAATGAATTCTTTTTTTGAAACACTTCAAAAAATTAATCGTGAAACCGGACTGAAAATTATCTTTCCGGTTCATCCAAGAACGAGCTTCTATATCGATCAATACAGAATCAAACCAGGTAATAAACCGGAAATTTCTATTATCCGGCCGGTATCTTTTTTAGAATCCGTATCTTTACAAAAGGCAGCAAAACTCATACTTACTGATAGCGGCTGCATTCAGGAAGAAGCATGTGTTTTGAATACACCATGTATCACTGTAAGAAACAACACAGAAAGAGTTGAGACTTTACTGAACAACGCTAATATGCTTGCCGGATTTGAAAGTGACAAAATAATGAAATGCGTTCATGTTTCACTGAAAAAGAAAAGGAATTTCAGCAGAATATACGGTAAGCCGGGAGCAGGAAAACGAATAGTTTCAATATTAACCAAAGAAATGACTTCTAACCTTTTGCATTAGTTTTTCTTACTAATTCCATTACGGCGACCCCGTAAGCCACTGAAACGTTTATTGAATGCTTAAATCCGTATTGCGGTATTTCAATTGAAAAATCTGAAAGTTCAATTAACTGATTTGATACGCCCGTGAGTTCATTCCCCAAAATAAGGCATAACGGAAATTCAGCAGATCCAATATCTGTATAGTTTCTGCTGTTTTGGGTGATTTCTAAAGGTACAATTTTTATACCCTGCTCTTTGATTCTCTTCACAGCTTGCATCGGGTCCTTAACATATTCCCATGGTACTGCTTCGGTTGCACCAAGAGCAACTTTCTCAATTTCCTTCCGCGGCGGATATGGCGTATAACCCGTAAGATACAGCTTTTCGATCAGTGCGGCATCACTGGTACGAAATATTGAGCCCACATTATAAATGCTCCGGATATTATCTGCCAATGCATAAATGGGATGCCGCCTTATACTTTTGGTTTCATCTAATGTAATCCGTTTTTTACCGACTTCTTCGTGTGTAAGTTTTCTCATGTTTTAATCTGACTGTAAATTGTATTTTTTGGAGTGCATTGACTGCGTCAATGCGGCATCAACACAGTTGATGCATTCCAAGACTAAATTCATTAAAAATAAGCCCTGATTTCCGCGGTACCTGTATGTATAACCCTTGACTTATCTTCAGCTCTGCCGAAATAATTTATTGTAGCCTGTATAAAATTACTTATTCTGTATTCAAAGTTCAGAGTCCAGAAATAACTTTTGCCGGCGACTAATCCTTTAGTAAGATCAAAAGGCACAAACGCCGGATTGGTATTCAGGAGAACTTCATTTCTGGAAATTTCGCTGCGCAATGTTCCCTTTCCTGAGAGTGAATATGTAAATCTGAAAGTCTGAACATTAATATCAGCCTGTGTATTTGCCACAGGGTAAACATCCTTCGCACGTTTCAACTGGACTTTAAAGCCTGCCTCAACTGCAGGTACCGGTTTATATATTATCTCAGATGTAACGCCTTCAGAATTAATGTTCCAGTTGCGTATTTCAACCGATGGAGCCAGGTTGCGCTCAATTTGAGTGACATAATCGGTTATCAAAGCAAGATCCGGTGTGAAAGAAAACCTCAATCGTGCTGTTCTTTCGACATTTAGTACTCTTTCATTTCCTGAGAAGTATTGATTAAATCCTTTACGCTGAACAAAACGCAGCTTAATGCCAAAGTACTCATGATTTTCAAAAATACCGATATCCTGCTGTATTGTGGTTGCACCTGCAATTGTGTTTTCATCATTCTGAAATGTGCTGAATTTAAGCAGGTAAATATTTCGCTGCAAAGGATCTTTGCTTTTCTCGGATACACTTACATATGTATCTGATGTGATGTTATTAACAATTGATTTGAATTCCCCATCTTTCATGCTTGCCAGAAATCTGGATGGCACTAAATTAAGCGATGCTGAGCTTTGCAGGTCAGTAGTTGGAAAAAGCTGGTCAGTTGGGCGCAATATCTTAATATAATCACCATCAAAACTGGTTAATACAAACTCATTTTCATCCTGCAAACCGTTACTATTCAGGTCACCAATATATTTATAATTGCCCGTTCCAATAGGCACTGCGATGAACACAACTTCCTGCTTGGCTGTACGCTCACTTGATACTTTATAGAAAAGGTTAGTATTGAATCCGCGGTTCAGAAACCATATATTACTCTGTGAAGTTACAAGAATCGTTCTTGAATCCGTGAAACCAATTGACTGAAATTCCGGGGTGTATTTCTTATCATAAACCACAACATCCCCTGAAGCTGAAAGGAAATTCAAGTTCTTTACTCTAACCCCGATCGTGCTGGTATAGGAGTTTGACTGCCTCGAGATCGTTCCTTTATTAAACTGGTCATCAAAGCGGTAATTGAACTGGTATGCAAGGTCCAAATTATACAGATCTGTTATTAATAATTTGGGTTTAAATTCATAGAACCTGAAACTGCCAATGTTAGTGGTATCAAAATTTAGGGAACGTGTTTGTTTATCTTCTCCATTGAATTCAAGTATAAGGTTATATTTCCCGAATTTAGCGTCACTGAATGGTCTGAGCTTATAATCCACCGCGCCATATTGCCTTATCCAATTGCCGCCATAATCCAGCGAGTTATCTTTGCTTGAAATATAATCAGCATAGTAAGTAAATGAGGGCGCCCTAAGGCTGTCTCCTTCAAATTTAAGATCAACTGAACCTCTGAGTGAGCTGAATGTATCACCCCTTTTTATCCTGCCCGCTGAGGTTGTTATCCTGAAATACTTTTGAGGATTGATACTGAGGCCGGCTTCAGTTGTTACCTCAGTGAGTTTACTCGAATCCTGAATATCCCATACGCGGTTATATTCAACACTATTTAATCTGTCAACGGCATTGTATAACTTATTTATCACTCTTTGTCTCAAAGTGAATTTTACTTCACCCATGGAAAGACTGCCTAGTTTAAAATTTTTGGGTGAGAATATTAGCGATGACGTAAATGCTCCGCCCTTATTCTCTGTGTCATCAAAACCGCTCAGCAAATTAGCGTCAAAATCACTAGCAGCGCCTTCCAGTATCAGCGAAAGGTCTTTCGTAATTCGCAGGTCCATTCCAATATCAGCGGATTGATAAGCAACCGGCAGCGGAAAGAATACAAGAGGAAGGTAGCCCCCCTGTCCTAACCCGGCAAAAACATATGCATTACTGCTTAAACTGTTATAGTTTCCTTTGCCAATACCCACAAATGAAAATGAAACCTGGTAAAGGGCAGCGGTATCGCCGGGAGCATAAATATATTTCGTGAAGTTTTGGGAGTTAATGACTGTATCACGCTGTATGTATGAACCTAATGAATTACCAAGCGAATCCCTGCCAACAAATACAACGCCGCTTTTTGAAGCTAGAAATTTGTTATCACCTGCTTCTGATATTATTGTGCGGTCAGTATCTGAGAGTGTAAAATCAATAGGCTTTCCCGGGTCATCGCGTTCACGCAAATATGAAAATGATAGTTTTAACCTTTCATTTATGACAGCGGTTTTGGTCTGACCCGCAATAAAGCTGCGTGAATATTTTTTATCGGAGTATTCAAAATCTACAACTATCCTGGATGCATTTGTAATCAGACGGCTGTTGGTGAATTTTATCTGTCCATTTGAATAATCAATGGTATAATCATTGCTCTCACCCCTTGTCATTAAAATTCCGTCAAGGTAAACTTTTTCACTGCCTGCAATCACAACAATATTCACTTCATTATCCGCGCCTATCAATCGGTAGGGTCCCTGTACGCCATCCTGCCCGTTGAATGTATTACTGTTAAATCTGCCCCGGCTAATTGCACCTGTTAAGAACAGGTCGGTTTTATCAAAATTTGCGAAACCCTTTGCACCCTGCAGCTTTTTGTTAAAATTGAAAAATTCACTTCCTGCAAAATTTACTTCAATATCACCCAAAGTGGTAGTAATGTTGCTTGAGCGCAGTTCAACAAATACCTTATCAATTTCCTGTAATTTTTGAGTATTTCCTTCCGGCTGGATCGGGGTATTCTCATCCGTCAGAGCTGCGGTAATATCAATATCGCTGGAAAGTTTTCCGTTCAGCTGCAGGCGGAAGCCTGATTGCAGCGAAAGATCACGGTTATTGCCAATGGTAAAACCGCGGAATATACTTCCCGATTTCTGCAAATCAGTTCCGGCAAATATATCCTCTACAAAATCTGTTTTGATCTCTACCACTTTGACGCTGTCGCCTCTTGAGGTATCCAGTCTTGTCAATATTTCAAATCTGGAATAAGTATCCGCAATATCGAACGGAAAATTTCTGTAAATAATGATAATCTGCAGCCTTTCGGGCTGCCCGCTGTTGATAATATCTTCAATAAAAGATTTATGAAGCCTTATCTTGCCGTAACGGTAGTCTACGTAATAATTCGCAGGGTTAACGGCAGCGGAATCAGAAAATAGCGTCAAGCTTCCAAACCTGATGAACTTATCAGGCAGTGATATGACGGAATCTTCACCGGCAACAGTGGTAATGAATTTTTTATAATTAATATCAGTAAAGGTCTCGGGCTGTGAATAAGTTATCCCGGCCAGGATAAAAAACAGTACCAGCGCAATTTTCTGATTTTGCTTCAAATAATACCAGCTGAATAGTTAAGCTAACCGGGTCTGCTATAAGATTCGGCTAAGCTGTTATTTTGTTCCTGAACCTGTTACAATATCATCAAAATAATACTTTTCGTAATCTTTGTGATCTGCTATCAGGCTTTCAATAATTGGTATTAATTTATCATCGGATAACTGAAATTGATTAGGTTTATGTTCCGCTTTGTATTCCGCAGCAATGTTTTCAACGGTCGAAAAGATCATAAGTTCTTCTTTATCGAACTTGCTCCAGCGGTTACCGCGTGCGTAACCATATACATCCTTAAAGAAAATGATGTAATCACCGTAGGAATCATTCCCGATCTCAAAAGTCTTATATTTGATCCTCACCGGGAATTTTAGTTTTTCTTCTTCAGTAAAATTATACATCATGGATTTTTTGCTGTTCGCCCACCAGCTTATATCCTGGCTTGTAACCATCTTCTTCACAATAAACTTCTTCATCTTATCAATATTGCCGTTATCGTTCCTTACACAGCCATGTGATAACGCGCGGTATTCATTTTTAAGCAAACCGTTCTTATTGGTACCGTGGAAATAGCGGAGCGAATTCTCATCATAATGCGCTGCAAACAACCCAAGCGGGTTGCCCGGTCCGGGCGGCGTACCCGGTTCAAGCGGGTCGCTTTCGGGATCTTTCCATGTTGGCCAGTTACGGAGCCTGAATATATTATAGTAACCTGTATAAGTTTTGGTAGAAGGTGCGCCAACAACATTTGGCCATACTGTGATCAAAATTGTATCGTTGTTATATATCTGGTAAATACGCGAGGTAAACTCAGGAATATTCAGCTCCCACAGCATGGTCGGTGCAGGATCAAGATAGTGAGATGGTACATTTATGTTCAGACTGAACTCAACATGTCCTAAAGTATCATTAACAAGTTTTTTGCCAATATCCTTGCTTCCTTTTATGGCTTCAATTTCATCATCACTCATTATAGGCCAAAGGTCAAACAAATATTCCTCTATCTGGGCATCAATATTCTCAACACTTTCCAGGGGCAGTGTTACTTTGGTATAACCCTGCTG
>JBHEKV010000113.1:0-2685 GCA_041859235.1 Ignavibacteria bacterium
AGCCAGATGGAAAATTTATTTTCTTCTGACCATATGCTGCCTATTTGGGGTAGAGTATATCTTTCTATCATACTGCAAATTTAATTATTTAATTAAATTAATTATAGTCAGATAGCAGGATATATTTTGGATTTAACTCAGTGAGAGTTTATTAGTCGTTGGTCAACTGAGAGACAAGCCAAACAAGACCAACAACGTGGAAAAGCGAGATCCTTCCTGCCTGAACTGCCTTCCATCGTTATCAGGATATAAGTCAAACAATTACGGCAGGCAGGCGCTACGCTCAGGATATAAAAAAAGCCCCGGCTAACAATCCGGGGCGACGTGAAAACAGGCTTTAAGTGGGGAAAGAATATGTTAATTGCCTGCGTTTTCAAACTCTATGGGGAACTTCTCAACATCCTTTGCAACAAGCTTTTCGTTTACGATCTCATATCCGGCAAAATACCAGCTGTCATCATCCCTGCTTGTTACAAAACACTTTCCGTCCTTCATTAAGAAGGCAACTTCGAGTGTAACTTCATACCATTTATAATTTTTCTTTTTTATCTTTTTGAATGTGGTGTTTTCAACGTTTTCGAAGAAATATACATCAACCGATTTTTTGGGAGTTTTATCTTTTTCTATTACTGAAAGGACTATATCATCTTTGCCGTCACCGGAAAAATCACCGTAACCATAGCCGACCACTCTTATATTCCAAGGCAGTTTAAAGCTTAACTGGTCAAGCTGGTCCTCTGTCATTGTTTCAGACATCATGCCCATGAACTCCTCGAAGTCCATATCATCCTGAGCGGAAATGCGGGTATTTGAAATGAAAAGTAAAACGAAAGAAAGAGCTGTTAATAGAAATATTTTGATCTTCATACTTATATAATTAAAATTTTGAGAACTTCAGCTTTAAAGATTTAATCTGCGGAGAGGGTGGGATTCGAACCCACGGTAGCGTTACCGCTACACCGGTTTTCGAGACCGACCGATTCAACCACTCTCGCACCTCTCCATAACAGAAATACCCTTAAAGTAATGGAGAAGCTCTTCAAATATAATTATATTATTTAGCGATGTCAAGAGCTAAAACACTTAAAGTTCTACTTTAACTGTTTTTTAACAATAAATGTGTTAACTAAATTGATTGTTTGAGCTCCTAAAAGAACGTAATAGAGAACTATTACACTGACAATTTCTATCAAAACTATGTAAATATAGCTTATTCTGAAGAATTGGGGTATGTAAATATTTATAACAAAAAGTACAAGAGTTATAGTTGCAGCTTTAAAAATAGCGCTCCATTCATACCCAATTCTATAAATTCTTTGTGAAAAATAGTATAGCACAAGAAACATGATCATATAAGAAAGCATTGTTGCAATTGCTGCCCCAATGATGGAATACTGAGGTATAAGAATAAAATTAAGTGCGATATTACTTACACATCCTGCAGCAGATGAAATTATAAGGTATTTGATCTTGTTCTGAAAAAACGATGCAACATTCAGATTGAGGTACAACCCGGAAAATAAATAAGCGAGCAATATGTAAGGTATAATGACAAGTCCGCTCCAGTATTTTTCGTTAAGTAAAGTAAAACCGCCGATGTTAATTTTCACAAGATCATCGGCAAGCAGTGAGAATAAAAGAAAAACAACCAATCCGCCGTAGCAGAAATACGTAAACACTTTTGAGAATATTTCTTTGTTGCCTTCTTCACCTTTCAGGTTCATAAAAAACGGAGTCCATGCAACCTTAAAGCCGGTTATTACAAGATTCATAACAATGCCTATCCTGTAACTGGCGGAATAAATACCCACCTCGGCGGAGCCTTTGAAATACTCAAGTATGAACCTGTCTATGAGATCAATAGAAATCAGAAACAAACCGTAGTATAAAAATAAATGAGCATTTCTTAACAAATGCTTTACCGTTGCTGACTGAACGCTCATCTCAAAATATTTTGTTGTGCTTATAAATGAAATTATGAACAGGAACGTATACGATACCAGGTATGAGTAAAATATTGCCTCAATCCCAAGTTTATAATAAACTATGAGAATTATGTTTACAGCAACATTCATCACAACAGCAATTGAATTAAGGAATGAATAAAGTTTTGAACGCTGAATGCTGTTGATAAGTATCATCGGGAATCGGTAAAGCGAATCAGCCAGCAGAATAAAGGCTAAAAGCCTGATAAGGTAACCGTTAGAAGAACTGCCTGTAATTTTAGCTGAAATAAAATCAGATAAAAAGTAAATAATAGTACTGAAAAGTACCGATGTCGAAAATATCATGATAAGAGTTGAACTGTATATTTTCTTTTTGGAATCATCATCCCCTGCTTCAAGGAAAAGCTTCTGGAACGCTGTTTCCATCCCGTACAGGTAAAACACTGAAACGAAGAACCAGAATGAATAAACCAGTGAGAATATTCCGTACTCCGCAGGAGGAAAGTACAGAGTATATATTGGCAGCAGCAAAAACGGCAACAGTCTGTTGAACACACTGCCAATTGTGTAGATTATTGCATCAGAAAATATTTTTTGTATTTGTGACGGCAAATTCAGGCTCTGGTTGAGTTCAGTTGTTGGTCAAAAGACCAACAACGGGGTCATTAGCATTGAGATACCAATGCAATCCATATTAATTTTATATAATTGAAGCTTTCTTGTAGTATTCAGTTAATTT
>JBHEKV010000176.1:0-5699 GCA_041859235.1 Ignavibacteria bacterium
ATAAAACAGCCTTCAAACCGCTCGGCACTTGTATCCAACGGTCCATACACAACACTGAATTATTTAGATACACTGGAGGTTGTTTACGGAATTATTTGCGCAAAGAAAACCGGCAACGACCCGCAAAGCTGGGACTCAAGTTATCAGCGCACTGAGCTTCGCAGCCATGCTGACTGGTGCCAGAAAGCGTACAATGGCGAGGATAAAAACGGTAACGGCAGACTAGATCCCGGGGAAGATATAAACGGCAATAATTTTTTAGACAGGTATTTACTCCCTTCTCCGCCAAACAGTCCGGTTACAAAAATTGTTAACGAAGAAAATAAAGTAACAGTATACTGGGCTGCAAATGCTGAAAGAAGCATTGACCCGATTTCATTGCTGCAGGATTTTGAAGGTTACAGGATATACAGAACAAATGCCGGCGCTGATATTGACCCTACCAATCCCCTGCTTTCATCATTCATTTTAAACGGTGATTTTGACAGTATAAATAATATCGGTAATAACACAGGATTTAATTACATTAAACTTCAGCAGGCAAAGATCTTCCCGAATGATACTAATCAATACTGGTACAAGTTTGAGTATAACAATCAGCTAAGAGGCTGGCAGTATGTCTATTCATTGACTGCATATGATAAGGGTGATTCGACCAACGACCTGGAATCACTGGAAAGCAGTTTGCTTTCCAATTCATTCAGGCTCATACCGGGAACAGGTGCGCTTGACGATGAATCAACACCAATTGGTGTATACCCGAATCCATATTACGTAAACGCAGCCTGGGATGGCGCACAGGAGCGCGAGAGAAAGATATACTTCTTTAACCTTCCAGAGCAGTCTGAAATTACAATTTATACAGTTGCCGGTGATGTGGTTGATAAATTCACGCATAACGCGTTAACATATAACGGCAGTGATATTCAGTGGTTCAAAACTTTCGCAGATGGCACACAGATACTTGCCGGCGGAGAGCATGCATGGGACCTGATAACAAAAGATGACCAGGCAATTGCAACAGGTTTATATTTATTTACTGTCAAGAATCAGAAAACCGGCTTTATTAAAAAGGGCAAGTTCTTGGTAATAAAGTAACAAAATCCTGAGCGAAAAAGAGTAATCAAATTCCCCTCTTGAGAGGGGTGTCCCGATTTATCGGGACGGGGTGTGTCAATGAAGAAACGTAAAATAATTCCATATAACCCCAGGTTAAAGGAAATCGCCAGTAAATTACGAAAGCAGGGAATTCTATCAGAAGTGTTATTATGGAATGAATTAAAAGCTAAGAAACTTGGATTTGATTTCCATAGGCAGAAGCCAATTGATGAATTTGTAGTAGATTTTTATTGTGCTGAATTGGACCTTGTAATAGAAATTGATGGTGATTCACATAATGATAAATATGAAAACGATCAAAGAAGACAGAAGATATTAGAAGACTTTAACTTAACAGTTTTAAGATATTACGATGGTGATGTAAAGCAACATTTGGGTAATGTAGTTGATCACATTAAAGAATGGATCAAAGTACACACCCCGTCATCGCTTTCAGCGATGCCACCCCTCTCTAGAGGGGAATTAAAATAGAGGATCATTTTTCAATTGCAATTACTGTCCTCAATTTGTTTCACTCGCTCAGGATATAAAAAAATTAAATCATACTAACATGAAAAGAATAATACCATTTTTAGCTCCCTTAGTTTTTTTGGCGGCAATTGGATTTTACCTGGTTTATAATACAACAATTATGGTTGTTCAGACCGTTCCGAATGATTCACTTGCAATCGGTCATGACCGCTCGTTAAAAGTTGGCGATACTGTGACTGTTACCGGCAGAGTTGTCGCGCCTCCTTTGGTTAAATCAGGTGTTGATAATCGTGTACTTTTACGGGGTACAACTTCAAGAACAGCTTATATTCAGGATACAAGCAATGCCTTGTTCGGCGGAATAATTGTCAGACAGGGCAGCATTACTGCTAACACTCAGTTTACCACACTTGATACCGGTGCGAAAGTGATAGTAACTGGTATTGTGGGAGAGTTCCCTGACATTATTTCATCGGGCGCAACACAAATTGCGCTTGATACTACATTGATAGTAACAGAGCTGCCTACAATCAAGAAACGTCCTGTACCGATAAATGTGAATGTTTCAGATTTTGATTCACTTGGAACTGTAAAATTCCTTTCAGGTGAAAAATATGAAGGCATGTATGTTCAGATCAGCAATGTAACAGTTGGCCCGCAGAGTCCGTTGGGAGCAAGGAATATAAGATCTTTGCTTGATGCACAGGGTAACAAAATATATTTGAGGGATTTTTCCAATTTCTTTTCAATTTCTCCAAACGATACTGGCTTCCCGGTGTGGACACCGCCATCGATAGGTGCTACAGTCACTTCAATCAGAGGAGTTATAATTAACAGCGCATATGCCGATGCAAACAACGCATTATACGGATATGTAATTGTTCCCCTTTACCCAAATGATCTGACTCTTGGCAACACCCCGCCGTTTATCAGCAGTGTTTCAAGAAGTCCGGGTGTGCCAAAACCCGTAAACACAGTGCAGGTAAATGCAGTAGTGGCAGATACACTCGACCGTCCCTTATCGGTGGATAGCTGCCAGCTTTACTACAGAATAAACAAAGGCGCATATACTAAACTGAATATGTCGCCAACAGGAAATATTTATTCTGCCACAATGCCCGCGCAGCCATTGGGTACATTGGTTGAATATTTTATCAAAGCAAAAGATAATCAGGGTGCAACAAGACTAAATCCTTCTGATACATCAAAATCTACTTATTTTTATTACGTCAGAAGCAACGATACTATGTCTATAAAAGATATTCAGTATACTCCAAATAATGGAGGATTTTCGGGATATAACGGGTATGATGTAACTACCGAAGGCATAGTTACTGCCGATACTTCTGATATACCGGCATTTTCATTCACTGGTGAAGGCGGCACACAAACCTCTCCGCGCAGGGTTATAATCCAGGATGGTAATATTGCAGGCGGCTGGAGCGGGATCTGGATAGACGGTAATGCAACTGATCCGCTGGTGAAAGGCCAGAGAGTTCGTGTACGGGGAACTGTAAGTGAAACAAATGGAATGACAAGGCTCATTATAGCAACCCCCGGCGATATACAGGTCCTGGCAACAGGCCAGCCATTACCTAATTTTGAAATTCTTACCCCTGCTGTTGTAGCTGATAATAAAATAGACGGTGATACCACTGCAGAAAAATGGGAAAGTGTCCTTATCAGGTTCGCAAATCAATCGGTAATATCGTGCATTAATGCAGCATCATCATCGGGCTGCACCAGCGAGTACCCATTACCGGATACATCATTCCGGAGAAATTTTGGTGAGATACTTGTAGTATATCCAGGCGAAAATATTGAAGCCCGAATTGAACTTCAGGATGGGAATCATGATAAAGTTAACGGATGGAACAGGAATTTTGCCAACTATTATAATCCTTCGCTTCCGGGTTCATTGTTATGGAGATGGGACGGCATAGCTTCATTGCAGGGTGTCCTTTATTATGCTTTCGGTAAGTACAAAATGGTACCCAGAACTAATGCAGATTTTGGCAGCATCATTGGTGTAGAGCCTATTGGCGAGATAGCTACGCAGTTCTGGATCAGGCAGAATTACCCGAATCCGTTCAACCCTGTAACAAATATTGTTTACAACCTGCCGGCTGAATCTGAAGTAACTCTCAAGATATATAATCTGGTTGGTCAGGAAGTTAAAACACTTGTAAGCGGCGTGCAGAATAAGGGTAAGTACGAAGTGAAATTCGATGGTATGAACCTGGCTTCAGGAATGTACATTTACGTTATTGAAGCTAATTCAATATCCGGAAGCCGCTTCAGGGAAGTTAAAAAAATGGTTTTGGTTAAGTAAACAGAGATCATAGTATTATGAAATTCCCCTCCCCGGAGGGGAATTAGAAGAAATGAATATTAACAGACTTAAATATTACATATTACTAATTGTTTGTACAATTGCTTTGTACAATTGCACTGACGTGCCCGAAGGTATCGTAACAAATTCCGCTCCGGAAACGTATCTTTCATTGTTTCCCGATAGCATAATCAGTCCGCATATAACCAGGATAAAGATCACATGGTGGGGCGATGACCCTGATGGTTTGATACGGGGATACAGGTTCTCATTTGATAGCACAAACTGGACCTATTCTGAGAACAATGATAGTACATTCCAGCTGGTGATAGTTGGTAATGACAGCACATTCCGCTTCTGGGTTGCTGCGGTTGATGATAAAGGCAATATAGATCCCACACCGGCAACTAACCTATACCCTGTTTTTAACTCACCCCCAAGTGTAAGTTTCAATACCGGAACCGAAATTCCTGATACTTCATTTACAGTCGGAGTATTCGCATGGACAGGTACAGATCCTGACGGTGATAACTCGATCAGCAAATATTACTGGGCTTTGAATGATACCGGTTCATGGAATGAAGTTTCGGCAACTACAAATACTCTGACTCTCAGGGAAAGTAACGGTCTTGTTCCCAATTCAAACAATAAACTTTATCTGAAGGTAAAAGATATTGCCGGGATCTACAGTCCGGTAGTTACAATGCCTGACTCCACTGACACGTGGTATGTACGTCAGCCTCAGGGCAGAATACTTTTGATAGACGATTATCCGGCTACGGTTCTGGATAACGGGGCTGCAGCGGTATTTTATCAGAACGCGCTGGATTCATTCGGGTTGTACAGCAAACTTGATATTAAGACCTCTTCAGGCGCTAACCTTCCCAAGATCGTCTCTATGTTTACTGAAACTTTGAAGCTCTTCCAATGTGTGGTTTGGTACGCAAACAGGGGGAATTCTACAGGCGATAATGTAAATTTTGACCTGGCCCAGCAGACCCTGCCTTTTTACCTGGCAACCGGAGGGAAAGTGTTCTTTTCTACAGGTTTTCCTAATGCGATTGAACAACAGGGCAGCATAATAAATTTCGCACCAGTTGACAGTGTAACAAGCTTCCAGGCTAATATGCCGTTCCAAACACAGATAGTTGTAATTGATAATTCATACCCTGTACTTGAAGCGGGTTCCCCTTCTCCTGAACTGGTTAGAGGAATAAAATACTCAAACGGCACTCCGGTTGTTTATAGATTACCGTTTAATCCGCCGTATGAACCTGCACAGTTAACAGTATGCATAAAAGATGCGGCTGTTAATACAAAAGTCGTATTTTTATCCATTCCACTTAACAGAATGAACGGTAACGGAAATGCCACTTATTTTTTAAGAAGAGCCATAGGCACTGACCTGGGAATCATTAACTAATATGATGAAACACATCTTTCAAATATCGCTATTTCTTATCTTTTTAAGCGCAGGCATATATGCCCAGGGCGGTTTAATTATTGGGGTTGTATTAGATTCCGCCAAGAACCCGATACCGGATGTTAACATCAAGATAAAAGGAAGTTACATCGGCACGGCATCAGATATTGACGGAAAATATTATCTTGATAAAGTCCCTGAGGGCGAGTATACAATTTCAGTTTCATCGATCGGCTACAAGACTGTTGAATATACTGATATAAAAGTTAAGAACGGCGAAACTACAGAGCTTAATATTAATCTTAACACATCATCATTCACAGTAGGCGAAGAAATACTTGTTGTGGGTGAGCG
>JBHEKV010000139.1:0-7746 GCA_041859235.1 Ignavibacteria bacterium
CTATGATAAACTCATGAGCCGCGAGGGTGCATATGCTAAGGAATACCTTAATGAACGCGGCTTGAAAGATGATACGATAACAAAATTCGGGCTGGGTTACTCTCCCCGTGATAAAGATGCGCTATTCCGTGAATTTGAAAATGATTTTAACCCCGAAGACCTGCAGAATGCAGGACTGGTGTTAATTCTCGGCGCGGGTGAAATACGTGACCGGTTCAGGGGCAGGCTGATGTTCCCTATCTTCAACGAATCCGGCAAAGTTGTGGGATTTGGCGGGAGGCGGATGTATGATGACGCTACCGAGGAAGCCAAATATGTCAATTCACCCGAAACCAAGATTTACAATAAGAGCAAAACTCTGTACGGACTTAACTTCGCGAAGGGTCCCATAAAGCAAAAAGGTTTTGCGATACTAGTAGAAGGCTACATGGACTTGATATCATTATACCAGAACGGCATAGAAAACGTTGTGGCATCAAGCGGTACATCACTTACGCAATTGCATACAAAGATGCTGCACCGCTATACCAAAGAAGTGGTTGTAGTTTACGATGCCGACCTTGCAGGTCAGAATGCATCACGCAGGGCAATTGAGATATTAATTGAAAATGATATCTCGGTAAGCATACTCGAGCTGCCCTTTGGCGATGACCCGGATACGTACATTAAAAAACACGGGCTGGATGGATTTGAGCACCTGCTGAATAACAGGCTATCTGTAATAGATTACATTGCTGAGCGGTATGAATCAGAAGGCAGGATGAATTCACCCGAGGGCAAGACTGATTTTGTGCGTGAGATTATCGGCTTGGTCGCCAAAATGCGCGATGCAATAAAACGCGATTTTTACGTAAAAGGAATTTCCGAGAAGTTTTCGATCTATGAAACGATTATACGTAAGGAGCTTGATTCTGTGCTAAAGCTAAAAACCCGGGGGTTGACACGTGAGGTCAGCCAGGATAAACCCACAGCTCCTGTGAAGGAAAAGAGCACAAAATTTTCAGCGGTTGAGCTTGTTCTTATAAGGCTTTTGATTGATTCCGATGAGAAGACTAAGGAAAGGTTAATGAATGAACTTGAACTGGATCTGATTCAGAATGATACCGTGAAGAAAATTGTGAATTACATAATGATGAATATAGATTCCCCTGAAAAACTTGCGCTAAACCAGTTGTTCAATGAATTCCAGGATGAGGAAGGAAAGAGCATTATTGGCAAATCACTGCTTGATGAGAATTACGTTATGCAGGGCGGCAGAAACCGGAATTACATGAACGAGGCAAACCAGGTACTGGGTCAGTTGAAACTTACCAGTATAAGAAATACCATAAAAGAAATCGAAGCTAAGATAAAATCAATAGACAGCAATTCACCTGAAATACTTGAGATGCTGAACACACAGCAAAAGCTCCGCCGCGAGCAAATGCAGCTTGAAAACAGCATGAAGACATTGTAAGTACTCATCGGATGACTTTAAGTCATCCGATGAGATTAGAACACCATTGTAGTATCTTATTACTTCAGAAGTACCATCTTTTTACTGTCCACAAATTTATTGCCATTCGGTTCTTCTGCTTCTATGCGGTAGAAATAAACACCCGATGCATAGTTTGAAGCGTTGAAATCAACAATATAGGAACCTGCGGTTTTGAGCTCATTGTTCACAAGCCGTTTAACTTCTCTGCCCAGTATATCATAAATTATAATTTTAACCTTTGAATCTCTTGGCAGGTCGTAATTTATTTTTGTTACAGGGTTGAACGGGTTTGGGTAGTTCTGAGAAAGTCTGAATACTATTGGCAGAGAATTGTTTCCATTGTGACTGCCTGAATTATACTTCCCAAATACTTTCTTAATATCACTGTTCACTATATTAATATGTTCAAAGATATTGTGCGGTGTTTGGTGCCGAACAACCTCTTTCAAAGTACGCTTCTTTTCAAGAATTACTTTAGAAACTTCATTTCCGTTGTTTACTTCCGCAACAAGTTTATTTATATTATTTTCTTCCTTCGTACGCTCTCTCACATAAATATTACTTATCACTTCTTTAACGTAAATTTTCTGTTCCTTCGTTAATTTGGAATTCCTGTCATCTCCATCGCCCTGTTCACTTCCGCCTGAAAGACTATCGAGGATATATACCGCCATATAATCCCAATGCGCAACCAAAGCCTCATAAGAATACGGATTTTCAGTTATTATCTGCTGGAAACCTGACATTGCTGAAGAATACTGGCGCAAATTAACTTTGCATTTCTGAACATAATAATTGCAATTTCTCACTAAGGCTGAATTGCCGGGATTATTAATTATAACATTTAAGTAAAAATCTTTTAATGAAGTTATGCCAGTTTCAGTAGTATCTATGCTGATAGTTGCCATATAGAGTTTTGAAACTGCATCAACTATCTGAATAGTATCCGGCGGTTCGTTCAGTATCCGGGTACACATGTTTATAACAGTAGTTTAATTTCTTTTTCTCATTTCGAGACCAAGGGAATCATATACATTAAGCGGAGTACCGTCTTTAAATGCAATTGAATCAATTATTCCATCACCCATATCAGCAGCCACCATCCCATCCTCTTCCTGGTTATCGTTACAGCTATAAGGCAGGAAATTGAACTGAACTTCACTTCCGCCATACCAGTTAACAGATTTTACCGGAGTTGAATTATTTTGATTCTGTTTAAAACAATTCAGTTTATTATCAAGATCTATCAAACCACCCGTTAAGGGGAAAGTACCTGATAAATGATAACTGCCTGAATTTGCTGAAATATTGAATATATTGTAACCTGTATTCATCAGGTAATATGAATTATCAGTATAAATATTTGATGAAGTACTCCCGGTATTGCTGATATTATTTGTTCCCAGAAGGTAATCACCTGTATAACTCATATCAACAACAGTACCGCTAGTTAAATACAAGCCGTAAGATGTATTGCCTGATGAAGAAATATTATTATGATATAATGCGGTATTTGTTACTAAAGCATTTACGCCATAATAAAAACCTGTAATAGTATTATACTGCATTACACCGCCTGAAACATTAACTAAATTAATTGCAGTTGAGGAATTATTACCCTGTGAAGTAAAGTAATTCCCTGAGCAGATTAAAGGTATCTGCACACCGCCAAATGCCATTATATTTAATGCAGGCAGTGAAGTAGAAGACATATTAAAATGATTGTTATTTGAAATATTCAGGTTGAAATCCGGCGGCAGCATACCGTAAGCAGCAAAAAAACCAATACCTCCCGCGTTTTCAGGCGGTGTTATGGTTGAATTTTGAATATCAGTCAAGGTACAGTTTGTAATGCTTAGTAAATAAGAAGAATTATAAAAACAGCTTACATCTGTATTGTAAATTCTTACATCAGAGCAATTTTCAAAAGAAATAACTGATGCGTTTACAGCCTCTGAATGGAGTGTTACCCTGCCCTGGTCGCCTAATAATAAGCCTGACTGGAATGAACCGCCGTTCATTACAATTCTGCCCAGATGTGTAAAATTTATGCTGTTTGAAGGATACAGACTGATGTTCTTACCGTTATTGTATACTGGATTATAACATTCGAAAGCCGGTGTCATGTTCAGGTTCTCATCGTACGCAAGTGTACCGCCATCTACCAATACAGGCGCAAGCTTATATAATTTTCCTTCACCGGGTAAGTACCAGCCAAGATCGATATACGGCGAGCCGTTCTTATTAAATGTTGTAACAACAGAATTATTTTCAAGATCTACAATTTTCCAGTTCGTAAAATACTGAAGTTCTGATTCTTTAAAACTAACTTTAAAGTAACGCCTGCCTCCGTTTTCATTTATTTCAGGTCTGTATGGCGCACACCTCCTGTTAACAAGCATGAAGTAATTTGAATAAGGTTCTTCAAACTTCTCAAAAACGGCTGCCTGCAAATACCTGCTGCCAACAGGCTCTTCTATGTTTGCAGGCTGCATCTGATCGTTTATATCAGGTGTATAAGTTTTGATGTCTGTAAAATATGCTTCCCCAAGAAGTTGTGTTCTTTCAGACCTGTATATATATGAATGTCTTGAGGAATTTGTAAATTCCATCAGATGACTGCTCCAGCTTTGGAGCTTTGCGTTAATATTACCTGTGGTGATTAACTTGCTTGTGCCAGCTCCGCCTTTCCATTGACCATAGATATTATCATGCCTTAAGGTCGAGTCGCTATAGCCTGTATTACTGCCTGTAAAGCCTCTGCCGTAACCGGTTGGAGCACCAATATCGTGCCAACCGCTCCACCAGAAATAAAACTGCGCCTTTGCGCCGTAAGTTACCGGAAGGTATGAAAGCACTTTCAGCTCTTCATTTGTTGGTTCACGCTGCATATAGTACGTGTTATTGGGGTCATAATTTGGCGTACACCATAAATGTGCCTGCACGATATTTACAAAGGGCTTATTGCATAATTTTGAGGTTTCATCGGCTAGCTTCATCATTGGTGTAAAACGCGAATTATCTATGACGGGATCATCATCCAGCGCAAATTGAAGCCAGTCGTCATATTCTGCAGGTGATGTTGCTGAAGCCAGTATTCCTGTGCCTATTTCATTGGGTCCGTGTACAGGTAAAGTGTGAGGAATTTTATAGACCGATGGCATTAGTCTTCCCATTTCATCTGTTACAGGCGTATTGGGCACTGAACCCATCAGGGGGTAAGAAAAAGTATATACTTCATCAAGATTTGCACGGTCTATTAGCGTGTATTTTACAATATCAGCGGTTAAAGGAGCTACACCGGTATAAAGATTTCTTCTCTGAAGCCAGAAATATTCACCGACATTAAGATCGCACATTAAGCTGAACTTATAACCTGAATTTAATTTCAGCTTATTGTTTACATATGCAATACAGGGTATGTTATTCATTTCAAATTCTTCAAGGTAAAATTTTAAAGCATTATCATTGCCGCTTTCGGCAAGTATAGCTTCATTTTGTAGCCATAGTTCAAAATCCGGATCATTTTTAAATAACCTTTCCGCAATGTCATCATCAACCCTTACGTAGTCGATCCACATTTCGCAGTTGCCAAGCCACTCAACCTGGTAATCTACATTGCAAACCGGGTCGGTTATTCTGTGGTTATCAGGATTGAATTTATTTATACCTGCTGCGAGATTATCTAATAATAGAAGATTAAAGCCTTCATCAATAAAATTATATTCTTCTACATATCCACCATTGTAGTTATTACCGCCATTATCTACTTTAAAATGTTTTGCTTTTAAAGTAACCTCAAGTATTTTATTATTGGGATCGGATGGTCCATCCCAACTATAAATAACGATCTTGCAGATTTCAGTATTATCAGGCAACCCAACGGGAATTCTTATCCTTGGCTTTATATAAAAGTTATGGTATTTATCAATTTCATTTGGATTGCTTAAGGCAACGGTATTAACCTGTTCGCGGTTTGCAATCAGACTCTCGCAAACAAGCCCCGGCTGGTGAACACCTACAATGGAGTGTCTTCCATAAACCCAGTTTCCGTTTACCTGTTCAGAAAAATCCTGGCTTACATTGCTGTTATGCGTAGCCCATGCGTAAAAATCATAGTAACTGTTAATATTGCCCTCTTCACACTGGTATTCACTCCTCTGCCCGTAGCAAAGCCTGTTTAGCTTTACACGATCCATCATTGTGCGAAGGTTTTTGCCTGAATTAGTGCTTAAAATACCGCTTATTGTACCTGAATACTGCGAAAAATTAGCAAGAAGGTAATCATTGGGTTCCCAGTCAGTCCAGCCGTTATCCCATCCGTGCAGGTTCGGGTCCGGATCCCACCAGTTGGAATAATGGCACCAGAGGTTAAGATTGAGTCCATTGAATTTTGTATAATTATGTTCAAGCCCGTTATCAAGAATACCGGTATAGAATTTATCATAGAATCCGTACTGCGCCTGCTGAGAGATTGCTTGGGTTAGAGTTGAAAGCAGAGTGAATAAAAATACAATATAAAAACATTTTATTTTTTTCATAATTTTATTAGGTTTTGGGTTATTATAAATAAACTACTGCTATGAAGCATGAAAAGTACAGCTTCATATATTCCAGCCCCCTAAACGCAATAAAATTCACTTAAGTATCTACTTAAGAAGTATCATTTTTTTTGTTTCGTTAAATACCTCCTTTGCTGTTGTTACTGTTAATTTATAAAAATACACGCCTGATGTCAAATCCGAAGCATCAAACTTTACTTCAAAAACACCAGGTAAAAGTTCTTCTTTTAATAAAACCTGTATCTGTTTACCTGTAATATCAAATATTTTAAGCTCGGTCAAACTTTGCTTACTTATTTCAAATCTTATTGTTGTAACAGGATTGAACGGGTTGGGATAATTCTGATTTAGCTTATAACTTATCGGCGTTTCAGTACTTAATTGTTCAATTGCTGTGAGCCAAATCGGGTCGCCGCCTGTGGTTGTGTGAATTCCTCCATCTACCCTATACGACCATCCACTATTAGAATTAACAAACTGAATAAACGAATAATAATAGAGATTTATACTTGTATCAGGAATCTGGAACAACCAGTTATCACCTCCATTTATTGTTCTGTAAATAACTCCTCTTGATTGCAAATTAGGGTACTGAACACTTCCACCTACCCCCCATATAGTGTCTATATCTAATAAATGAATATCCCTAATTGATGATCCCGTAATTATTCCACCGGTGGGTATTGTTTGCTGAACCCAGTTCAAGCCGCCATTGGTTGTTTTTCTCATGAATCCGCTTGCCTTCCAGCCTGTTTGGGAATCAACAAACTTAATATCATTGAATCCATCCGTACCGGGAACCTGAACCCAATTAACGCCGCTGTTGGTTGTACGGTATAAAGCTCCAAGTGTAGGTGGCGATATAAATCCAAGGTTCCTGTCATACATATAAATATGTCCGGGGTTATTGCCCTGGTATTGCACCTGCCAGTTTGTACCACCATTAGATGTGAAAAATACGCCGCCTGAAAAAAGACTGCTTGAGGCTAACCAAATTGTATCTTCGTTTAATGAATATAAATCACTAACAGGAACATCAAATGGTGCATTAATATAAAACCAGTTTACCCCCGCATTTGTAGTTTTAACGATCTTAAATAGACCGCCTTTGTAAATATAACCACCAACAAAACCTGTATTTTGATTTATAAATTGCATGGAAGTGTAAACAACACCGCTATCATGAAAACTGACAAACCAACTATCTCCTTTGTCCGTAGTTTTGATGATAAACGTTGTATCAGTTGCAGAAAGCCTTGTTGTTATAGCATGACCGTTCAAACTATCCGTAAAAGTTATATCTACAATTTGTCTTCCTCCAAGGTTTGGCAAGAACTGCTGGTACCAGTTGCCAACTGCGGGTGAGGCAGGGGTGCCCATAAGCATATCAGGTCTAAAAATGCCAACAGACATAACTATTCCTATTAACAGTGTAAGCGCTATTTTAAGCAGGTTTTTCAAATTGTCCGGAATTTGATTTACATAAAATAATATAATTTCTTTGTTTTTACAACAACAAAGGCGGGTAAAATTACCCGCCTTTTATAGTAAAACATTAAAATCCGCTACTTCTTCGTGCCGCTATCAACCATCTTCATGAACTGTGATATTATATCAACAGGCAGTGGGAAGATTATTGTTGAATTTTTCTCAGTTGCTATTTCTGTTAGCGTTTGCAAATAACGGAGCTGCAATGATATCGGTTGT
>JBHEKV010000069.1:0-22665 GCA_041859235.1 Ignavibacteria bacterium
GCGGCAGATGTTTGCGTCCTGCCATACCGCACTGCTACGCAAAGCGGAATTGTTGGGATAGCGTATCATTTCGATCTTCCGGTAATTGTCACAAACGTCGGCGGACTTGCGGAGATGGTTGATGAAAATAAAACAGGATTAATAATTAATCAGTTAAACCCTGAAGTGATAGCCAGCAGGCTTATTGAATACTTTAACAGAAATTTAAAGGAACACTTTACTCCATTTATACTGGAATATAAGAAAGAGCACTCATGGCAAAAGCTGGCATTTGAAATGATAAGCAATTTCCATTAACTCCACAAATCATACTTCTTTTTGTCTTAAATCATTTTTTTATTCCTGTTAAGATATTATTTTAGGTATGAATATCTTAATGAAAATAATTTTCAAAATATTGCAGTCTCTAACCGTGCATATATTTCTCATTTGCCTTTACTTCATTTTAAGCCCTCATCTTTACCCGCAGGAAAGTATAACAAAAGACCGTAAATTAATACCATTTTTTAACAATAGTTTGGAATTTAAAAATGCAGCTGATTCCTTTAAATCAAAATCACTTACAGGTGACGCTCTCTTTCTGGCTTTGAAAACAGGTTATCAAACAATCTCTCCTGAATACGATAAGAACTTCGCAGGAAGCTGGATGATAGATATTTCAGCGGGAGGTGTTTTTAACAATTCCTGGCATGCAGGTTTAAGCTTAAGATACTGGAAAAAAAACATTGAAAATTACTCCCCGCCAGGTATGGATACTTCATACAACAAAGACCTCAAAGGAATGGCTGTTCTATTTTTTGGACATTACAACTTTATTCTAGAAAAAGAGTTGTTTAATCCATTTATAGGATTTGGTTTTGGAAATTATGAAATTAAAACGGAAAGTCAAAAAAAACAATATTTATGTATTAGCATAAACACGGGAGTGGAGGTGAAAATTAATAAATTTATTGCTGTAAATTTTGATATATGTTTTAACAGACTCTTGAATTTTATTGAAAACGGCAAAAGCTACAACAATTTTGAATTCAAGTTTGGTCCTGCATTTTATTTATCTTACTAACTGAGTATTCAAAGAATACGATAGAAATATTCTTTTAACAATTGCCGGCTTTTACTGAATAAACTACCCTTTTTTAACTACTCAATTGTAATAAATTTCCGTTGTAAATAAACACCAGCATTGCTATATTAAGTAAACATCCAAAATCTTTTTTAAGAAAAAATCTAATGAAAAATTTACTTTTTGCAGTAATTTTTTGCTTTTTAGGTACAATTTATGTTCATTCGGAAGATAATAATTACGTTCCCGGCGAAATAATTGTAATGCTGAAAGCCGGTGAAAGTGCGGAGAAGCTTTCAAATTCATTCATGTTTACAGGATTAAGCGTTAAAGAACCTGTAGTAGAGTACATGAATATATGGCTGTATAAGTTTGATAACAGCCGGATAGGGTCGCAGACAATGCTTAATGAAATTAAGAAACATCCTTCGGTAAGTGTTGCGCAGTTTAATCATTATGTTACTGATAGATCTGTGACACCAAACGATACACGTTTTGCCGAACAATGGTCACTGAATAATACAGGCCAAACCGGCGGGACAGTTGATGCCGATATAGACGCACCTGAAGCGTGGAGTTTGACGACCAGCGGCTTAACCGCTGCAGGCGATACAATTGTAGCAGCAGTTATTGATGGCGGCTTCTACCTTAATCATGCAGATCTTTCATTCTGGAAGAACTGGTATGAGATTCCTTCTAACGGAATTGATGACGATGCAAACGGTTATGTTGATGATGTTAACGGCTGGAATGCATACAATAATAACGGGAATGTTACTGCGAGCGGTACACATGGTACCCATGTTTCAGGGACAATTGGAGCACTTGGGAATAACAACCTGGGTGTAACCGGCGTTAACTGGAATATTAAAGTATTGGCTATACAGGGTTCATCCAGCACAGAATCTGTTGTAATAAGAGCATACGGATATGCATTAAAGCTTCGCAGAGTATATAACCAGACAAACGGATTACAGGGAGCCTTCGTTGTATCAACCAATTCATCATTTGGGGTTGATTACGGGCAGCCGGCAAACTTTCCGCTATGGTGCGCATTTTATGATTCACTTGGCAGTGCGGGCATACTTAGCGCATGCGCTACGGCAAACCTGAATATCAATGTAGATGTCTCTGGTGATATTCCAACAGCATGCCCGAGTGACTGGATGGTATCTGTAACAAATACTACAAATACAGATGCAAGAAATTCAGGCGCTGCATACGGGTTAACTACCATTGATCTCGGGGCACCCGGCACCAGCATATTATCAACAACTACAGCCAGCAACTATGGTTTATCTACCGGTACATCAATGGCAACGCCGCATGTTGCAGGCGCAATAGCGTTTATGTACGCAGTGGCTCCTCTTTCGTGGATCCAGCAGTATAAACTTACACCCGGACCCTACTCACTGCAGGTAAAACAAAAAATTATGCTTGGTGTTGATATAAAACCATCAATGGTAAATACTGTTTCAGGCGGAAGACTTAACCTGAATAACAGTGCGCTATTGATGCAGAATTTTACAGCTATCAATAATGAAAATACCGGAGTGCCATCACTTTTCAGGCTCTATCAAAACTATCCGAATCCGTTCAATCCAACAACAGTATTATCATTTGATATGCCTAAAGACGGATATGCAAACTTAAAGATATTTAACTCATTGGGGCAGGAAGTGGCAGTGATAATTGATGGTGTTATCAAAGCTGGTTCATATCAGAAAGTATTTAACGCAGCAGAGCTGCCAAGCGGAATTTATTTCTATAAATTCCAGGCAAATGGCTTTAGCGATGTGAGAAAGATGTCACTGATCAAATAGTATATGTAAAAATTCTGCTTTCTTTATTTTTCAGTTGTTTTTTTGATTTTTCTTGGTGATTTTAGTACTGCTTAAAAATTTATTTTCAAGCGGAGGTAATTTCGGGTTAACAGATACTCTATGAACAATGGAGCTGTAAGTTAACCCGTTTTTTTATGAAACATGTTCACTAATTGACCTGTATAAAAGAAGAAAAGCAATTGTAATAAGAAACACTATTATTTAAATTGCATTATTAATTCTGTGATTGATTGTGTAATATCATATTCCAGGAGCTTCAAATTCAGGAAGGAAATAATATGAATTCTCTGCTCAGAAGCGCTTCATTATTGTTTATATTGATATATTCTTCCATCACTGCTGCACAGGATAGCAATATTGTTATCGCCGAAGGCAGCGAAGCTGTTATATGCGGCAAAATTGTTATTGTTGATGCGCTATGGATGAGTGACGGAGTTATAAAGGCAGATATTTCATTACTTGAAAAGCAAAACTCAAAACCTATAACAGGCGGATATAAAAAGGGTGATGAGATCACTATATCAAGCGTACAGGGCTGCACTTATTACATTTATAGTATCGTTAAGAACGGCAGCGTTAATAGCAAGGGCGCAGTAACCTTATCTATATTTCCGCCTTCAGTCAATATAGAAGAGACCAAAGATCTAATAATTCTGGAAGAGTTCAGCTCTTATAAAACCGGCGGTTACGACTGGTATGTATCATCCATCAGGAAAGAAGGAAACGGAAATACTGCAAATATCATTGTTACACAAAATACTGTACTTGCTGAAGAACTTATGTTAAACAAAGAGGATATGATTTGGCTTGGCGATAGACTTTATTCAGTTATAACAATTCAGCGCCGTTCTGAATTTGTTAAAACCGACCCGGAAAAGATCTATGAACCTCTGCCGGGTAAAATAGAACTTAAAGCTGTTGAAAAGTACTTAAATGAAAAATAGGATCAATGTATTCTGGTTCCGCCGTGACCTGAGGCTGGAAGATAATGTCGGGCTTTATCACGCGCTTCACGGCGGTTTACCCGTATTACCAGTTTTTATATTTGATACTGAAATTTTAAGGAAACTTGAAAACAAACAAGATGCCAGAGTTGAGTTTATTCATAACGCTCTGACAGAAATTGATAATGAGCTCAAAAAATACAATTCCTCATTATTGACTCTTGCCGGCAAGCCGCGAGAAGTATGGAAAAAACTAACGGACGATTATGAAATAGCGGAAGTATATACAAATCACGATTACGAACCGTACGCAATTGAGAGAGATTCTGAAGTAAACAAACTTCTCAGCAGCAAAGGAATAAAATTCAGCACTTTTAAAGATCAGGTTATATTTGAAAAAAATGAAGTGGTAAAACCTGATGGTAAGCCGTATTCAATTTATACTCCCTACGGCAAGACATGGCGTGCAAAATTCAGCCATGATGATATTAAAGAGTTTCCATTGAAAGATCTGCAAAGTAATTTTTACAAAATTAATACTTCTATCCTTTCGCTGGATGAAACAGGTTTTATGAAATCCGGGTTGAATTTCCCTTCAAAAGAGCTGCGGGAAGACTTAATTAAGAATTACGAAAACACACGTGATATCCCTTCAGTTGACGGCACATCACGCCTGAGTGTGCATTTAAGATTCGGCACTGTAAGTCCGCGCAGGCTTGTTAAACAAGCATCAAGACTTAATGATGTTTGGCTGAGCGAATTGATATGGCGTGAATTCTTTATGATGATCCTATACCATTACCCGCATTCTGCAGTATCTTCGTTTAAACCTGAATATGACAGAATAAATTGGAGAAATAATGAAGCGGAATTTGAAGCTTGGCGAAGTGGCAATACCGGATTCCCGATTGTTGATGCCGGAATGAGAGAGCTTAATGCTACCGGTTTTATGCATAACCGTGTTAGAATGATAACGGCAAGCTTCCTTTGCAAGGATCTGTTGATAGACTGGCAGTGGGGTGAAAGATACTTCGCCGAAAAGCTTCTGGATTACGAGGTGTCTTCCAATGTTGGCAACTGGCAGTGGGCAGCCGGATCGGGCTGCGATGCGGCGCCGTATTTCAGGATATTCAATCCTGATTCACAGCAGAAAAAATTTGATCCGGAGCTTAAATATATTAAGAAATGGGTTCCTGAATACGGAAGTTTCAGCTACCCGCAGCCAATCCTTGATCATAAAGCCGCCCGTGAGCGGACTTTGAATGAATACAAAAAAGCATTAAGTAAGCTTCACTAACTTACTGATTTTTGGTTTTTTTATTATTATAAAAACAATAACTTACAATAATAGTTAATTGTCAAGTGTTTTTTCAGAAACTTATTAAAAAGTTCCTTTATTAGAGTTGTTAATACAATAATTTCAAAAAAGGGAGTGAATGGAAGGCAAATCTTTATACTGGATATTGTTCAATGCATTTGTGCTGCTGATGCTTGCGCTTGACCTTGGAGTGTTTAACCGCAAAGCGCATGAAGTTAAGATGAAAGAAGCGTTGATATGGAGCGGAGTGTGGATAGTACTTGCATTATCGTTTAATCTTTGGCTGTATTTTAATTACACCCCGCCTGAAGGTTATACCGCTGCTGATTCGGCCCTGCAGTTCCTTACCGGTTATGTGATAGAAAAATCGCTAAGCGTGGATAACATATTTGTGTTCGTCCTGATCTTTTCCTTTTTCAAAGTACCGGCAATGTACCAGCACAAAGTTTTATTTTGGGGAATTATAGGTGCGCTGGTAATGAGAGTCATCTTTATATTTGCAGGCGTTGCATTGATCAACCAGTTTGCGTGGATAATATATGTCTTTGGAGCTTTTCTGATATTTACGGGGATAAAACTGGTAACACAAAAAGATAAAGAATTGCATCCTGAAAAAAATCCGGTTCTCAAACTGTTCAAGAGATTTTTCAGGGTAAGTGAAAATTATGACGGCGGCAAATTCTTCACAATTCAGAATTCAAGAAAAGTCGCTACTCCCCTGTTTGTTGTATTAATTATGATTGAAACCACAGATCTTATATTCGCGGTTGATTCAATTCCTGCAATACTTGCCGTTACACAGGATCCGTTTATTGTGTATAGCTCTAATGTATTCGCAATACTTGGTTTGCGCTCCCTGTATTTTGCACTCGCAGGACTTGTAAAGCTTTTTCATTATCTCCACTACGGTCTCGCAGCCATACTGGTACTTGTCGGGACAAAAATGATCCTGAATCATTATTATGCGGCCAAGATAATTTCAACTGAGCTTTCACTGATATTAATAGTATTAATACTCGGAGCTTCTGTGGCTGCATCTATAATGAAACCCAGAATGCAATCGGTTTGATTTTGGTTTTTTATTTTAATAAGCGTTAGCTTTTTAGCAGGAATTAGGTATTTATTTTTAATAAAATTAATCATTAATTGCAGATATAATTAATGATAATTAAATAATTTATACTAATTTATAATGGATCTTAAACTGCTAATAGTTCTTATTCCGGTATTAGTTGTACCATGGATCGTCTTATATTTCGTTTTAATTGCTTCTAATAAAAAGGTAATTTCAAACTATAAGAAGCTTGCCGAAAAATACCAGTTAGTATGCGATTTTGGTAAAAAAGTCGGGATGAAAACTCACCCGCATGCTGAGGGGATCTACAGGAACCGGCAGGTGAAGATCGAGAGCGTTGTAAGAGATTCAATTGACGGCAAAAACGTTATACCTCATACTGTTCTCACTGTTGATTGCCCTAATGCAGATAATTTTTTCTTTAAAGTATACAAAAGAAACAAGAAAAATTCACAAAATTTCTCTGCAGGCTCATCTATGGTTGATGATAACGAGTTTGACGACAAATTCATTATTCAGACTAATTCACCCGACAGAGTTAAGAAAATGTTCGATTTCAATACTAAATTCAAACTTGATCAAGTTAACAGGCTGGGTTTCAACGGGCTTATTGCACTTGATGGAAGCAGGTTATTTTATATGGAGCCTGAACTTCTTGCGTCAAACGATTCATTGATGAGACTCGAGCTGGTTATGCATGAGTTCTGTGACATTGCCGAAATAATGAGATATAATTAGTGGATGGGTTAGTTTGAAGCAATAAAAAACTCCTTTAATCTGCTGACCAAAGGAGTTGATTTGGGGTAAAACATATATAAAAGGATGCCATGTAGTCTCTATCTAGCCTGCTTTATATCCCCCTGTACGATATTACGAGTAAGTTGCATATGTATCCATAATCTGTTAATTAACCACACTTATATTACTTCAAAAACAAATTACTTAACCAGTATCATTCTTTTCGTTTCGTTGAAAAGTATTCTGCCTTCAGAACTTACGACATTAATTCTGTAAAAATAAACCCCGGATGCAAACCGCGAAGCATTAAATCCTGCTTCATATATGCCTGAATTCTGTTCACTGTTCACAAGTTCACTAACCCTGTTTCCAAGCAAATCATAAACAGCAATATTTACAACTGATCTTTGCGTGATGCTGTACCTTATTCTGGTAACAGGATTGAACGGGTTCGGATAATTCTGATTCAGTTCAAACTTTTCGGGAGTATTATTGCTGATGTTCACAATTCCCACAAGTGGACCGAATGTACCATCAAACTTTATGTTCTGCGCATAAATTCCGCCGCCATCATTTCTTTTATCCTGCCAGCATAAAATGCTGTTACTGTTAGCCGGATTTATCACTGAATTCAGCCTGATCTTTGAGCTTGTTATACTGGATGCCGTAACGATATTTCCTGTCCATAAGTATGCACCGCTTGTACCCATCTTGGTGGCTTTAATAATATTATTTCCGCCTGCGGCTGACTGGTTGAAGCAAATGATCGCCGAAGTATCTTTTGTCATTACTGTGTAAGCAACAACCTGGTCGGTCCCCAATGACTGGATTGCTATGCCATCACTGCCCCATTGCCTTACCCCAGAAGAATTGATCTTCTGCGCGTAAAAACCAACCTGAGTCTGTCCGCCATTTGCTTCCTGCCATGCAACAAATGTCTCGCCGGTTGCAGGCATGTATGCAGCAACGGGCGCAAAATGATTATTTGACGCATTCCCTGATACCGCCGTACCATTTACCGGGAATTGAATAGCTCCAGCTGAATTCTTCCTCTGAACATAGCCGGTTGTTAAGTTAACCGAATTCCTGTCATCATGCCAGCAGTATACCGCACCATTATTGCCGTCAGAAAATAAACGAGGCGTATAAAAACCCGATACTCTGCCGAGCGAATACACTGTATCCTGTGTACCGTTCCAGACTCTTGTTCCCGCAGATGATACTTTCTGTGAATATATTCTATAGTTTGCGGGGCTTATGAAAGAACCTGTGTAACCCGAAAACATCACTATAACACTTCCGTTATCTGAAGGAACAATTGCAGGCCAGTCATAATTTTCGGTTGTACCGCTTGTCCATATTATTGGAGATGCGCCCCATTGCTTAACTCCTGCAGCATTTATTTTCTGTAAAGCAAGCTTCTGCGGACCTGAACCTATTCTCCAGAAGAAAACATAATTACCGTCCGAGGTCTGCACGACCTTTGGGTTAGGCTGGAAAGAGTTTATAGAATCGGAAAGAGCGATCCCGTTGGGTCCCCACATTTGTACACCCGAGGAACTGATCATATAAGCAAACGGATTAATTGTACCGCCGCTTCTTATATCGGTAAAAGTCAGAATACAATTGTTGTTATTATCAGCAATCATGTCCCAGTCTACCAGCGATGAATTCTGCGGGTTGCCGCTAACCAGAATTCCGTTTGCAGCGAACTGAGGAACACCGTTCACATCCAGTTTCTGGAGATATACTGCATAACTTCCTCCGCGGTTATCAAACCAGGAGTAATATGTAGAGCCATCCGGACAAAGAGCGAGCTTCTGCACAGACTGCTCACCTGTGGGATCGCTCACTAATGTATTAACCGCCGTATTGGAATTCCACTGAGAAAGTATGTTAATACTTATAAATGAAAGAAGCAGAAAGGACTTTAAAATTGCTGAATAGAATTTCATTTTAAAAACATTTTATATTATAGAATAAGGAATATTTATAAAAATACTTTTACAGGAAAAATTAATCAAATAGAATATACCCGCAATTTACCCACCAATTTTATTATAGTTTTTATTATTATTGCATATAAATGAAAAAAAATTACTCTAAATTTACTCACCACAGCAAATATCCCAAATTCATTGAAATCTTCTTCGGTTTCAGTGAAAATGAGAGAAAAAACTTCATAAAATTTGCAGCATGCCCATATTTCAACAGAAAAAGAGACCATAAACCACTGTTAAACACTTTATTGAAAGTCAGATCCGCAGCTAATTTCAATTCAGACCTGAACATAAACGAATTTCTCGCAGTTAGTTTAGATATAAACAAAAGAGCTTTATGGAACAGGCTTTCTGAGCTGACCAAAATTGCGGAAAGCTATATTGTTTCCGCTAACATACAAAAGAACAGGCTTATGAAGAGTAATATTCTTCTGGAAGAATTTTCAAACAGAAAATTATCCGGGATGCTCCGGCTTCAGATCACACCGGTTAAGACCGATATTAAAAATGAAAAAATTGAAATTGATACATACTTTTCGGTTCATAATTTATACAAAAAGATAAGCGCTTATTACTCTGAGCAAAATAATTACCCGGAATCGGCAAAATTTTACAAACTTCAATCTGAATACTGGCTCCTGCATTTCCTTATTGTACTTTTTAAACAGCTGCTGGATACAGAACTTCAGAAAAGAAACAGTATTGATATATCATCGCGGCTTTCAGAAGAGCTGCTTGAGTGTATTGATAAAGAAAAACTGCTTTCTCTTGTGAAATTGAATCTTCCGGTCGTATCAATTCCCGCAGAAATATATTATCTGCTTTATTGGGCTTTTAAAGAGCCTGACGGCTCTGAGTTCTATTTTTCAGCAAGAGATATGTTCCTTAAGAATAAGGAAATGTTCGCAATGGAATTCAAGAATGAAGTATACCAGTATCTCCGGAACTACTGCATAGATAAGACCAACAAAGGCGAGTTCAGCTACTACAGCGAAATCTTCAATCTGAATAACAGCATTATTGATGAAGGTCTGTTTAAGGACCTTAATGTAGTTAACTCACAGACAAATAATTTCAGGAACTTCATCTTTGCGGCCTTGAGGCTGCAGAAATTTGAATGGGTAAATGAATTTATTCATAATCATTCCAGGGAATTACCTGAGGATATAAGAGATGATGAAGTAAATCTTAACACAGGTATTCTGAAAACTTATGAAAAAGATTTTGAAGGCGCACTCAACTGCCTGAAAAAGGTAAAAAGAAAACGTTACCTGCAGTATCTGGATACAAGTGTTTACAAATTGATAATATTTTACGAAACAAATGAGCTCGAAAGCTCATATTCAGAAACTGCAAGGCTAAAGGATTATATCAGAAAGCATAAAGATATTCCGGTATATCTGAAATCCGGTTATCAGAAATTCATAAAGATCTACGAAAACCTTCTTAAATTAAGTCAAAATTATGACAAAACCGAAAATGAATACTATATAATGCAAATGGAACCCATTAGGAACGTTGGACTCGGAAGCTGGCTATATGAAAAAGGTGCAGAAATGCTGAAAAACCAAGGAAAAACATAAAACCACGTTGATCTATTTTTTATCAGTTAATATTTTGTTTTTGAACCAATCCAAAACAAACTCATCACTTCCCGGAGCAACAATTTCCCATTTACCTGCAAACTTATCTTTTTCTTCAGGCAATTTTATGATATGATTTGCACCTTCAAATATTTTGTAAGTACAGTTTGCATTGTTCATCAATGCATTCTTGATACAATTCATACTTACTACCGGTGGTACAATATCATCAGCTCCGCCCCAAATGGCAAGTACCGGTATGTTTATTTTCTGCCATACAGGAATCGGGTTAAACCATGAAAATCCTTTAACAACTTCTGTTTCTCCATATTCACTTCTAAAATTGTCATATTTGATACTATCTAATGAGTTCATTTCTTCCGGGCTTAAGTACTTTCCCCATTCGCTTGTTTTGTATACTTTTTTAATCTGCTTTTGGACAATATTATTGACAACATATGTATTTTGTTCATCCGGTGTTATCCCCGGCGCTGAAATGGTTATAATGAAATCTATATCTTCACAAATAGATGCGGCATAAGGGGCAACCCACCCGCCTTGACTCAAACCATAGAGTCCAATTTTACCGTTATCAATACCTGAGCTGTCTTTCAGGAATTTTACGGCATTTATAACGTCACCTGCCATTATTGAAATAGGTAATATCCTGCTGGTATCACCCGCGGACTTCCCTTTTCCGCGCCTATCGAAAATAAATGCCGCTGAGCCATTCTCCACGAACATGTATGCCCTGCTTCTCATAGTTTCTCTTGTCATTTTTCCTGAACCGTGAACAAATACGATAATGGGGAACGGACCGGGTCCGTTAGGTTTTATCAAAGTGCCGAAAATTTTCGCATCCTCACTAACATAGCTTAACTCTTCTTCAGTGAAAAACACAGGATCTTTGGAAGTCCTTTTCATTTTTAAAGATACTTCTTCAATATCTTCAATAACGGCTGTTAGTTCATTATTCTTGATCGATCCTTTTACGGTTAACTGTTCTTTGCCTGAAATTGTGAATGTAAAATTTTTTTCCGTAATATCGAAGCTATTTACAGGCTGACCGTAGAAACCTAGCCCCGGAATGTCATAATGAAATTTATCATGCGATATATTAAACCGAATCTCCAATGATCGTCCATTGCATATCATTTCGCCTTCCCAATGCCCGTTCAATGATTCTTCAACAACTGTATTTGAGCATGTTATAAAAAAGACAAGTATTGATGCAGGCACTACAGCAAACATTTTTTTTATTCTCAGCATTTCTGAGACTTAATATTATTTAGTCAGATTCTCGAGTATCTTCTTACCGTTTTTGTTATCCGGGTTCAGCTCAACCGATCTTTTATAATTTTCAATTGCTGCCATGGTGTTACCAGCCATTAAATATGCTTCGCCCAGGCTGTCATAAACATTCCATGAATCCGGATAAAGATCAACGTTCAAACTGAAAATTGCAATTGCTCCATCAAAATTCTTTTTATTAAGAGCATAATAGCCTATGTCATTTATAGTATTTTCATTTAATCCCTGGTATGAAGGGTTGGTGAGTTTTGTCTGCCTCAAAAGGTCAGCAGCTTCTTCGTTCTTCCCTTCATCAAGCAATTGTTGCGGAGTTTTAAAATCGCCCTCAGATCTTTTTACTACCCACTCACTTCCCATATAGTTTATTTTAAGGTCTTTGTTAATAGGTATTATTTTCAATCCTGCAATATCTGTGCTTAATGATCCTCCGGCTTCTGGGTACAAGCTGGTTGATATAAAACTGACATTTCTGCCGATAAAATCCATCTGCATGACCTTCATTTTTAATGTGCCTGATTCTTCGGTTATTTCAAGACTTTGTATGGGACTGTATAAGTACACTCCCTTAACACTGTTATTTATACTACCAAATGTATTTCCTTCGAATTTGTAATTCAACACAGCTTCCAATACCGGGTCTTTGCCCGAAAAATAATCTGTTGAACTAAGCTCAGCTTTGATCTGCGGCTCGGTGGATTTTCTTTTATCCACAGGAAAACTGTTTTGCCAGAATATTGATGATAGCCTCACTTCTAATTTAGAATTCGGAAGAACAAGAGGTCTGTTATCACCGTAATGATTTGGTGAGGCACCAGTTGGCTCACCGGCAAAGATCGCTTTTGTGTTAAATTCAAGCTTAGTAGTAAGATAAGAAGCTGCCGAAAAGGTCTGCCTGCCTATTATAATGAACAATTTTCCTTTCTGATTTACTTTCGCATTATTACTTATGAGATTAACAAACGGCTGACATGTTGCATTATTGCCTCCGCCGTTGTTTCTGATATCAATAACTGTCCGTTCAATGTCATTTGAATTTATGAACTCTTCCAGCCTTTTGCAGAAATATTTCAGACTATCCGCCGGATCATTAAGGACTCTTTTATAATTTATATAAAGCGTTTTGTTATCCTTAAGATATTCAAACCAATAATTCTTTGAATCATTTTTCATGTACAGCGGCAGGCCGTTATCATCTGAAGCGCCGGTATTGTGCTGCATATTGCCAATTTCTATCGCATTTAGCCTGGTCGTTGTTTCGGTTCCATCTTTACCAATCACTGTTAATTCCATTTCATTCGGGTTGGATGTTATTCCAAGTCCGTTCATAAATTCCGCAATTACCATGTAATACGGCAGGTTAAATTTCTGTGAATACTCGTTATCACAGGGAACAATTGGTTTTACTAACTCAATTACTTCATCAATTACTTTACCATTTATTTTAGTTAATTTGCATCCTTTAAGCTCATTATACTGAGAAGCTGAACCTGTTACATAGACACCGTCTGAAAATTGGTACATCATTACCGGAAATACATGAAGCTTATATCCAATTATGTTGTTTGATTCGTGATAACCAAAAACATTAAGCGCAGTATGTCCGTCACCTATCATGGCAGTAAGTTTCGCAATTTCGCAAAGAGCTTCGTTATCGCTCATATTTTTAAGTTTGCTCTTCAGCACTTCGGCAAATAGCTCAAAATTTTCTTTTGAAGTATGGTTATAAGGATCAAAGTGAACTTTGGGCATTTCTTTCAACAAGTAATCAACATCTTCAGCCCATTTATCTGAAGAAATTTTATTTGGGGCAGTTCTATTTCCTGAGACATTTTGTGGATATATTTCAGAAACGGCAATAAACAGCATTATTGCCGTAAAAATACGGAAGAATGTATTTCTGTTCATGATATTTGAAATTAAATAAATTGGGAGAGCTTATTATTTAGATGGTAGAGGAGCGTTTAAGGTTTCATTCACTGAATTTATTAAAAATCTTAAAAGAAAATGAACTTAAAATACTACATTTAATTTTACCCATAAAATTAGTAAATTAGTACTTACACTCCGAAACTATATAAAAACAATAAATATATTCAAGAAAGGATATTAAATGTCTGGAAATACTCCAATTACAGTAGCGTATGGCGATGGCATCGGACCCGAGATAATGCAGGCAACACTTGATATTATTCAGGCTGCAGGAGCAAAATTAGATATTGAAGTTATCGAAATAGGCGAAAAAGTCTACGGCAGAGGCATTGCCGAAGGTATCGAGCCAAGTGCATGGGATTCATTATTGAGAACGAAAGTATTCCTTAAAGCTCCTATTACAACACCCCAGGGCGGCGGATTTAAGAGCTTAAATGTTGCGACAAGGAAAACTCTGGGACTTTATGCTAATATCCGTCCGTGTGTATCTTACGCTCCCTATATACAGACCAAACACCCTGTTATGGATGTTGTGATAATGAGGGAAAATGAAGAAGATCTTTATGCAGGAATAGAGTACAGACAGACTGACCAGGTAATGCAGGGTCTAAAACTTATTTCTTCACCGGGCTCAGAAAAAATTATCCGCTACGCGTTTGAATACGCAAAAGCCAACGGCAGAAAAAAAGTAACCTGCTTCATGAAAGATAACATCATGAAGTTCACAGATGGTCTTTTCCATAAAATATTTGACCGGGTTGGCGAAGAGTATCCTGATATTGAAAAAGAGAGCTGGATAGTTGATATAGGCGCCGCCAAGCTTGCTACTTCACCTGAATCATTTGATGTTGTTGTAATGGAAAATCTTTATGGCGATATTCTTTCTGATGTTACTGCGCAGATGACAGGTTCAGTTGGACTTGCCGGCTCAGCTAACATAGGAGACAAATGCGCAATGTTCGAAGCAATTCACGGTTCGGCTCCAAGGCGCGCAGGTATGAATGCTGCAAACCCCTCAGGGCTGCTGCTTGGAGCGGTATTGATGCTTGCACACATCAACCAGTCAGAAGTTGCTACAAAGGTTCACAATGCATGGCTTAGAACTCTGGAAGATGGTGTTAATACTTACGATATTTTCAGGGAAGGCGTAAGCAAAGAAAAAGTAGGTACAAAGGAATTTGCACAGGCTGTAATTGCCAGACTGGGTCAGAAGCCAACAACTTTGAAGCCGGTTGAGTATCATGATTTCGAAGTTAAAATGCAGCCGCATTATGATTACATGAATATTAAGAAAGCAAAAAAGGATCTTGTAGGAGTAGATGTATTCTTACATTGGACAGATGGCACAGCGGAAGAGCTTGGAAATAAACTGAAAAACATTGCCGTTGAAGGATTGAAGCTCACAGCAATAACAAACCGCGGCGTAAAAGTTTACCCTGGCGGAATGAAAGAAACATTCTGCGTTGATCACTGGAGATGCCGTTTCCAGGTTGAAAGCGGAACTACAACACACGAAAAACTGATCGCACAGCTTAATAAATTCAATAGTGAAGGATACGATTTCATCAAGACTGAAAATCTTTATACTTTTGATGGCGAGAACGGTTATACAGCTTAAATAATAAAAAAATAAAAACTCTAAACGGCTCTTCAATAAATATTGCAGAGCCGTTTTTGTTTGAAATGCGGATAATAATAAAGACAAAAGTAGGCCAAAATTACAGAAAAGTTTTCCAAGCTTTTGATATTAACCTATTTATGAAACTTAAACCGCCTCTCATTGGTTTAAAAGTTAAGAGGTTCGATGGCTGTGCAAAAGGTGATATTGTTCAGGTTGAAATTAATTTGTTTGGATTTAAGCAAAACTGGACATCACTAATCACAGAGCAGGTGCAAAACGAAAAAGAAATCTACTTTGTGGATGAAGGTACTTTACTGCCAAAACCATTAAAGTATTGGAAACATAAGCACATAATAGAAAATTCTGTTGATAGTAGTATAATTATTGATGATATTACATATCGATCCGGCAGCATTGTAGTGGATTTTTTGCTGTTTCCGGCGTTTTTTCTACAGTTTTTTTACAGAAAACCGGTTTATAGATCTTATTTCAGCAAATAAAATTAGTTTATGGTAATAACCTATAAAACAAACGCTAAGTTAGAAGCACACGAACTTTCTGACCTCTTCAAGGCTTCAGGGATAAAACGCCCGGTTGAAGACCTTAACAGGGTCAAGAACATGATCGATAACTCAAACCTGCTGATAACAGCCTGGGATGGTGAAAAACTTGTTGGTGTTGCACGTGCACTCAGCGATTTTTCTTACTGCTGTTACCTTTCTGATCTGGCTGTTGATAAAGAATACCAGAACCAGGGTATCGGGCATGAACTGGTAAACGAAATTCAGAAATTGATCGGAGATGAATCGAACCTGGTACTTCTTTCAGCCCCTGAAGCAATGGAATACTACCCAAAGATAGGCTTTGAAAAAGCAGGCAATGCCTATATTATTTACCGCAAAAAATAGGTTACTAAAAACTGAGTGATATTATAGGGTGTTAAATTTATCATTCATTTGGTAAATTTGTAATATGGATGATAAAGAAATTCAGAGTTTAAGAAGACAATATTCCAGGAGCACCTTATCGGCAAGCAGTGTGAGCAAGGACCCTTTCAAACAATTCGAAAAATGGTTTCAGGATGTATTGAACTCAGGTTTTCTTGAGCCTAATGCTATGACTCTGGCAACAGCCTCCAAATCGGGGAAACCCTCGGCAAGAGTAGTATTGCTGAAAGGAATTCACGATAGTGGTTTTGTATTCTATACCAATTACAAAAGTAAAAAGGGTAAAGATATTGAGGAAAATCCTTACGGGTGTTTATTGTTTTTTTGGGATAAGCTTGAGCGGCAAATTAGGATAGAAGGAAAAATAGAAAAAGTTTCTCAGAAAGAAAGCGAAGAGTACTTTAACACCCGCCCTTACAAAAGCAGGGTGGGCGCCTGGGCATCTAAGCAAAGCAGTGTTATTGAAAGCCGTTCGGTAATTGTAAAGGAATTCCTGAAGTACATGATGAAATTCAAAACCCACGTGCCTTTGCCGGATGTTTGGGGAGGCTACAGGCTTTTGCCTGATACTTTTGAATTCTGGCAGGGCAGACCTAACAGGCTTCATGACAGGGTCAGGTATTCAAAAATCAAATCAGGCTGGAAAATTGAAAGATTAGCTCCTTGACCAGATACTTCTAAAACAATTTTTTGAGTTTATCAGCCTCTTCAACTATCCACAGTTTGTAAGCAAAATATTCATCCTTATCCAGATCAATACTCAACTCTTCGGCTGCTATCTTATCTTCTTTGTGCCTAACATTATTTAACTGATTTGTATATTTAATGAATTTCAAGTACTGGTTCTTGCGCATATCAGTCATGAATTTATTATTCTGCACAGTCTTTTTAAATGTATCAAGAAGTGATTGCAGCGGTATTGTCCAGTCCAATGAATAATATATCCTGCTCTGCAGTATCCTCAGATCCATTTTCAGATAGACCTCTTCCGGTTTGCTTTTTGCCAGATACTCCAGTGCTTTTTCATAGTTGCCTTCTTCGTTTTCCAGGAAGGCCATTCCGTAATAATAGTAGGCTTCCCTCGAGTTATCATGAAGTTCATTATTGTGATCTGCGATAAACTTCCTCAGCCAGTCATATTTCTTAAGTTTGGAAGCGGTTACAACCATGCTTGAGAAAAAAGAATTGGGCATATAACCATGTGTTTTATATGTATCTTTTTTTAATTCAAGCTCATAAATATTGAAAGACTCAAGAAGGTATTCCTGTTTGCCTGTTCTCAACTGCCTTACGCAGTAATTTTCAAGATTGATAAACAGATCTCCAATTGTTCCGCCGAGCTCGCTTTCATGCTTTATGATAAGTTCCTTTAACAGGTAATAATTCTCTTCGTTTTCAGGTTCAATAAAAAGTTTTATTACCCTGTAATATATCAATATTAAAGGTACCCCGCTGAATTGTTCAGCATTAAAGTTGTTCAGTATATTCTCTACAATATCGGTATCTATTTTAACATTATACAAATACATAGTATTTAGTGTAATTGCGTAATATTTAAGGACACTGATAAGATAAAATTTCGTAATGTTATCGGAAAACAACTGAATATTATCTTTTGTCAGATATTTCTCATATTTCCCCATATAGATCTCTGCAAGATATGTCAGTTTATGTTCTGCGAAGAGGTACCTGTTCTCGTAATAATAATTATCTCGTACAATAAATTTATCCAGTTCTTTATTTGCTTCATCAATTATGCGTTCAAAATCCTTAAACAATTTGCGTTCAAAAAGTTCTTTCAGCAATGTATCTTTGGATTGAAAGGAATCGTTACTGAACCTGTTGTACGCGAGAAATTTTTCAACCAGTTCATAAAGATAGTACATTAACAGCCTCAATGTACTATCCTTGTATGGCTTGCCCGGGAAAAGTTTCATGAAAACTTTTTCCTTTTCAATTTTTCCGGGGTCAAGCTCGGGGTAGTTCTTTCTGATGATCTCAAAAAGTTTGATCACATTTACATTCTTATTGAAAAACGGAGAAGATACGAATTCTGTGAACTCTTTGATCTCCTTCGGGCTGAATGTTCTGATAGCCTCAATTAAGCTGCTTTTATTCATCTATTAACTCTCCGGTTTTCTTCAATAGCCAGAATTTTTCAAGTGTGTTACCTGTACTTTCAATATCTTCTTTTAATTTCATGATTTCCTTTAAAGATCTCTTTTCCTTTAATTTAAGAAGCCTTGTATAAAACTTCAGGAAATTCAATATCCTGTTGAACCTTTCTTCAGATAACGAACTTTTGTTGTTGTTCAGAAAGTGACGGTAAGAATCTATCTGGTAAACTGACTGGCTGTGCATATTCATTTCGTAGAACAACATAAGAGTAAGATCCCTTACGGGAAGCTTATATTGTATATGCCTGATAGTTTTGATAGTATTCAGATGCCACAGCGCCTTTTCAAAATCACCTTTATTAAATAATAATCGGGCATAACTGTAGTTTATCACAACTTCGCTGTTATCTGGTGAAATGGAACCTTTGTATTGTTCTATGAACTCTTCTACCCATTCAAATTGTTTAACCGATATGGCGGTACCAACAATGTTACCGAACATAAGGTCATCAAAATATATATGCTCTTCTGCAGCATAAAGATTCTGTTCCAGGCAGACTTTATATAGCTCAAATCGTTCCTGGGTATAGGCTTTTCCGTCTGGCAGAAGTGAATTGTTATATCCCTGGTAAACACAGTAACTCTGCAGTATATTATGCAGGCTATATAGATCGCTCCGTGTAAGCTTACCTGAACTTGAAATCAGAATATCTTTCAGTATCCTGTAATTTTCTTCTTTTTTATTCTTTATAAGCAAAACCTCATTAAGGTGGAGCTTGATCTTGAGCTTTTCCTTAAAATAATTATCCTTTGTGAGGAGGTAATCCATAATATGCTCAATGAACTCATAGTTGTAATCAAGTTTTTCATACATGTTCTTATCCAGCATGAACCTGTAATGATTCAGGGCTTTGGCAATGTAGTAGCTTGTGAGTTCATCTTCAATGTAAGTAACAGTGTTTTCAGTGTAATTTTTAAAATCCTTCTGCTTGAACTTGCTCCAGTCCATATATATTTCTTTCTGGTTCTGAAGTTCATACTTCTTTAGAAAGTAATCCGGGTCCTGGTAAGTAACAGCGTTTATATCCTCTTCTATTTCTGAATAATACTTCAGGAATACTTTTTCCAGCTTTCTTTCATTCAATTCTTTCAGCAGATTCATGCCCCTGTTGAGATCGTCTTTCCTGAAATTAATATATGCCAGGTAATCTTCAGCAAGTTTCCCTAGATTATAAATCACGGTCCTTAAAAATCCATCGTTATACTTTTTGCCGTGAAACAAGTTTTCAAATACTACTTCCTTATCCAGCTTTTTATCTTTAAACTCCGGGTAGAATTTTTTAAGATAATCGTATAAGTGCTTCACATGAATGTTCTTGTTAAAAAATGGAGATTTAACAAATTCACCAAATTCCTTAAACTCTTTGGGAGTGAATTTGCTGAGTATTCCGAGAAGTGTAGCGCTTATCATCAATTTTTCGGGAAATTTGAAACAATATAAGGTACTTTTTATCCATATAAAACGCATTTTAACAATCATTTTAGCTAATATTTTACCTGGACTTCGCCAAAATGAACTCTTTTTTAAAAACAACTGAAATTTCAATTCCATTTGCCTCTTTCAATAACAATGACAAATTATTTTTCCTAAGCTACAGGCTATATTTATAAATAAGTTATCCATACTCAATTTCTTTCATTGGGGTTTTTATGGGGTAGGATAACACAACTAATTCAAAATGATTTCTTTGTACAGGTAATACCTAATACCTAAATTTGTATCAAATAAAAAATCAGCAATTTCAGTTATGAGATCACTAATAATTCTGGCACTATTTTCAGCACAGCTATTTTCAATTCAGCTATATTCACACATTATGTTCGTTAACGATCCGTCTGACTCTGAATTCAGCAGGGTTGAAGGCAGGAATTTATATGGAAATATGACTGAATCAGGAATTAACGATAAATTTGTTATCATGGCATCATTTACATTGAATACGAATTCATCGGAGGAAAGCAGTGCACTAGAAAAAACATCTTCTGTGATTCCGGGTGGATACTATCTGGGTCAGAATTCTTCACGGCTCCCAGGTTCCGTTACAAGCATTTACTTCAGCATTCCTTTAAAGCAGCACGTAAGGCTTGTTGTTGTGAATATGCTGGGGCAGGAGATAATTCAGCTTATCAATGATAATGTTGAAGAAGGCACTTATAAGGTCAACTTCGATGCTTCTAAGGTAGTCTCAGGTCTCTACATATGCAGACTTGAAACGGAAAAATTTGTTGATTCAAAAAGAATGACACTTGTGAAATGATGCTAACTGGTTCATCCAGCGGAAACAATTCAATACAAAAATCCAAAAAAAATGCAGGATTTTATCAATTTGGATGTTAGATCAGGTAATTACTCAAAACATTACAAAAAATCTTTCAATCAGGAAAGTATTAAAACTTCAAAACAATTGTTTCCACACTTTAAAATAAATAAATACAATACTTTATGTTGTTTCAGAAAAGTATGAACTGACCTTGAACATTGCAAACTGTAAACAAAGCTAAAATCATTTCTTTGTATAGAACTGCAATCAAGACTATTTTTGTAAGGTAAACAAAAACTAAAACAAAATTTCACAAAACAAGAAAGGAATCAAAACAATGTTCGGATTCGGAAAAAAGATCGAAAAAGACCCCAAAAAAGCACTCGAAAATGCAGATAAAGCAATCAATTCAGGGGTTTCAGGCTTCTTAACAAAAACATTTATGGGTCAAGATTTCGTTGACCAGACAAATGCTTCATTGAACATGGCGAAAAATTACACCGATACAAGCAATCTCAGCCAGACAGGAATGGGCGGCACTGCTGACGTTCTGAGCATCGAAGATACAGGTGCGCTGATCAATTATAATCCTGTGGTCAGAATGAAATTAAGGATAACTCCACAGTTCGGACCGGCATTTGAGACTACAGCTGAAACTGCAGTATCAAAAATTGCCATACCCAGAGTTGGTGACAAAATTAACATAAAATACAACCCGGCTAATACATCACAGGTACTGGTTGTATAAAATTTAACAAAACAATACAGGAGGAATTTAAAAAAATGAGGTTCACAAAAATAGCATTACTTTTATTTGCGGTTATCGCAGTTTTTTCAGGCTGCGGCAGGATAAAACAGATACAGCAGATCACTGATAAATTTTCCGGCGACAGGCTTTATTTCTGCGAAAGGTATGTAACAAAGGAAATAGGCGAAGATACAAAATTTAAGCCCGGGAAAATTACAGTCATGGTTAAACTGCAGAATCCAATAGGTGAGAAAGAAGTAGATATAAATGTTACTGATGCTGCGACTGGAAAAGCCGTTGATACATTTCCGTTCACTGTTCAGTCAAGCTGGGATTATATCCATTTTGATGACGTTGAATTCAAAGAAAAGGGAAAGTATAAAGTAAGCTGTTTAAAGAAAAACGGCGATGTTATATGCAGCGGTGAAGTAGAAATAATATGATAATTATTTTAATATAAGCAGATTAAATAATTATAAATAATTATAAAGGATAAATTCAGATTCTATACTCAGCCGGAGACAGCCGGCTGAGTATACTAAAAAAGGATCCGGAAATTTTTAAGAACACAAACCCTACCATTTAACGGGATATTATGAATGAAGCCAATTAACGGGATCAGTATAAAAAGATATGCAGAGCTTTGTGCAGATATGGATGATGTTATAAATGACAAACACGCCTGTATTAGAATAGCTGCCGCTAACGGAGTAACAAAAAACGACTGGGAAGCAGCACACTCAGGCTGGCAGGAAAGGATCACAGATCCCTCAGATATGGGCAGAACAGCATCCAAGTTTGTTTCGCACTGGAAAGATGCCCTCAACAAAAGGAAGTAATACCGTTACATTAACAGAAACACAACACTTGAATTGAAATCAGAGATCATTAATAGTAAATAGTTTTTTAACATGCAGGAAATTAACGGCATTACAATACAAAGATACGCAGAGCTAATCTGCGCGACAACCGATACGGTGACAGAAGAAGAATTCTGGCAGGCAATTGAAAAAGAAGGAATATCAAGGGATGCCTGGCAGCCGATTAAAGATGGATGGAACGCAGAACTCTTTAAACCGGAAAATTATCTTACGCTCCAGCAGGAT
>JBHEKV010000180.1:0-13436 GCA_041859235.1 Ignavibacteria bacterium
AGCGGCAAAGAACCGGATATTAACGGCAATACAAATGATCTGAGTATAGTATCATTCAGGCTGGAAGCGGATATTGACCTGAAGAATAATTTCAGGGTAAATGCTTCCGTTCCTTACACGCTGATATCAGGTCCGCTTGGCGAAAACAACGGTGTTGGTGATGTTGAGGCGGTGTTTTCAAAAATGTTCAGGATAAAAAAGAAGCACCTGCTTACATTTTTCCTTGGCGGAAAGTTTGCAGCAGGTAAGGTTAATTCAAATGATTCACTGCCGCAGCGTTATATGCCCGGACTTGGAACCAATGATATTATCGCAGGCGCTGTTTACACAGGTGTGAATTATTTTTTTGGTATTGGTTACCAGAAACCATTCGGCAGAAGCGCTAATTATATTACCCGTTTGAAAAGAGGCGATGATGTGTTTTTCCGCGCAGGATTTTTTGAGGAGTTCAGCAAGGTAAGTGTTAAAGCGGAAATCTTAACGATACTAAGAATTCAGGAGTCAAGTGTGCTGAGTGCGGTTAACCCCGAAACCTTCGTTGATGTATCAAACAGCAACGAAGCGCAGGTAAACCTGCTGGCTACTGTTGGTTACAAAGCATCCGAAGATGTATCGGTGACATTGCAGGCAGCGCTGCCTTTTCTTAAGCGCGATTACAATTTTGACGGACTTAAAAGAAAATTTACAATCGGGGCGTCACTATCGTATAATTTCTGAATTCTCAGTTACTAAAAGGATTGAATACAACAGGCTTCTGAATGAATTTATTTTTTAGCAAATCCTTAAACTCTTTTTGTAATTCTTTTAAAATAAAAATCGTTATATATTGTGATAAATAAATTCAAATTATGAAAGAAACAGAAGTTATTTTTGTAATAGAAGAGTCCAACGAAGGCGGTTATGAGGCCAGGGCCCTGAATTACTCTATTTTTACGGAGGCTGATGACCTGGAATCCCTGAAATCCAATATTATAGATTCCGTAAAATGTCATTTCGAGGAAGCAGAAGTACCTTCAGTAGTAAGGCTTCATTTTGTTAGAGATGAATTAATAGCTGTATGAAAATACCAAGAGACCTTAATGCTGTACAGCTAATTAAATTACTTCGGAAATTTAGTTATGAAACAACCCGCCAGTCAGGCAGTCACATCAGATTGACCCGGAAAAATATAGGATCTGAACATCATATTACTATACCAAACCACGATCCTTTAAAATTGGGAACATTAAATAATATCATAAATGATGTTTCGGCACACTTAAAGATTCCCAAAAAAGAACTATTGAAAGAATTATTTGATTGAAACAAAGAAAAAAGATCAAATCAGTGAAATTTATAATGATTCTGGTTTCGTTTGCGTTTATCTTTTCCTGCTCTAAGCAGGATGTTAAATCTGATAACACAAACAGAACGGTTAATAAAACTGATTCTACCCTTTCGAATAAATCTTCATTAACAGATAACCAGAAAAAAGTACTTGATGGTGCTAAGAAGTGCCTTGAGGCGAAGTTCAGCTATGATATGACAATGGGCTATTATGTATGCACATATAAAGATGGAGAAAACACCGGCACAAAAGTTTTCCCCGGGGGAGATGTTGCCCCGGATTTTGGCGTTTGCACCGATGTGATAGTCCGCGCTTTGCGCTGGGGCGGGGTTTGCGACCTGCAGGAAGAAATTTACAATGACCTGAAAGCAAGCTGGAGCGATTACCCGATGTCGCGCTGGTCAGCCAAAAAACCCGACCCGAATATTGATCAGCGAAGGGTACCTGTGCTGATGGTGTGGTTTGGTAAATTCTGGCAGGAACTATCTATTGAAAGTGACTTTCAGCCCGGCGATGTTGTTGCATGGGATATGAACGGCGACGGTTGGGGCGATCATATAGGGATAGTGTCGGATAAATCGTTGAACGGAGTTCCGTACCTGATACACAACTTTCCTGACCCCGGTTATGTAGCAGAAGAAGATGTACTGAATGAGTGGACGATAATAGGGCATTACAGGGTGAAATAAATGGCAGAAAAAACACCCCAACAATCACTTGCTAAAGGAATAGTTTCCGCGTTAACGGGATTGTTTTTTCTTTCATTAATTGCAGTTTGTGTTAAGCTTGCCGGTAAAACCGGCGCGCAGCTTGGCTGGATAGTATTTATGCAGTATACTGCCGCGTTTTCGCTTTCACTGCTTCTTAGCGCAAAGGATAAATTCAGGAATATAAGGCCCGCTAATTACCCGCTTGAAATTCTGAGAGGCTCTGCAGGCGTCATTTCTTTCCTGCTGTTTGCAGCCGCTATGACAGAAATTCCGATGGTGGATGCGTCGCTGCTGCAGAATACCGCGCCAATTTTTATTCCGATAATTGGTTTGGTTTGGTTAAAAGATGTAGTTGAAAAAAGAATATGGCTTGGCATATTGATAGGGTTTATCGGGATAGTCCTGATAATAAAGCCGGATGGTAATGTTTTTAAGATAGGTGATCTTATCGGGCTGGCATCAGGTATCCTGCTGGCAGTAAGTTATGTTGCGATGAGAATAATCACAAAGTCAGACGGGTTTAAAACAATACTGTTTTATTTTTCCCTTTCCGCCATGATTCTATCTTTACCTCTGGGAATAATTTACTGGTCAAATCCGCCAATTGAAGGGTGGCTGTATTCACTGGCAGGCGGTGTACTTCTTGTGGCATATCTTAATATGCAGCAGTATTCATACAAACACACCGAAGCCTCAAAGCTCAGTCCGTTTAATTATTTTGTGGTCATTTATATAGGATTAATGGATTGGTGGCTTTTTGGCCATGTACCTGATATGCTTACTATAATAGGTATTGTTATTGTAAGCGCAGGAGGGATAATTGCCATTTTGAAACACGAAGAGGACAAGAAGGGAATTAAACACAGCTGGCATTGAAAATTTCCGGATTTGCCAAGTTCTACAGAATTAGGAAAGCTATTCCCTTTTAAATTATTGTTTTTGCATAAGTTCAAGTAAAGGTATTATTGGGCTATTGATCAGAGTTTATCAGATTCCGATACCTTGCTTCCAATCAATAAAACAGCTATATTTGTATGATAATTAATGTTTATGCATTGAAAACTGGCGCTCCTAAAAGCGTCTTTTTTGTTCTATAGACCCATCGTTGGCGTGAAAAATGATCTCAAACATATAATTATTGAAAGGTTTTGAGTATTCAGGGCCTTTCCGGATTTAGCCGCTTTGGCGGGGGATTCATTCAATATCAAATAAATAAAAAAATATATACTAATGAGGCTTAGCAAATGAAATCTGAGATAGTTGATTCCTTTTCACAAATGGTGAAGGATAAAAAAATCGATAGGGACCTTCTTGAAAGTATTATCAAAGAAGTGTTCGGCATGATGATAAAGAAAAAATACGGGCAGAATGCAAACTACGATGTAATAGTAAATATGGATAAGGGCGATATTGAAATGTATTTATCTAAAGCTGTTGTTGAAACAGTGGCTGACCCCGAAACCGAAATTACCGTTGAAGAAGCGAACGAACGCTCAGGCGAAGAGCTTGAAGTTGGCGATGATTACACCGAGGTGCTTGATTATGTTACTTTCGGCAGAAGGCACATTGTGAACCTGAAACAGAACCTGAACCAGAAGATACGCGAAGTTGAAAAGGAAATTATTTATAACGACTATAAAGATCTTGTTGGCGAAATTATTGTTGGCGAAATTTACCAGATAAAGCCTCACAGCATACTGCTTATACATAACGGACACGAAATACAGTTCCCAAAAGGCGAGCAGATACAGCGCGAACGTTATAAAAAAGGTGAGTCAATAAGAGTTTACGTAAAAGAAGTTTCAAAGAAATCATCAGGTCCGCCTTCAATAATTGTATCACGCTCTGCGGATGATTTCTTAAAGAAATTATTTGAGCTTGAAATACCTGAAATTTATGACGGCGTTATCGAAATAAAAGGTGTTGCCCGCGAGCCCGGCGAAAGAGCAAAGGTTGCAGTTTATTCATACGATGACAGGATAGATGCAGTTGGCGCATGCGTTGGTATGAAGGGTATCAGGATACACTCCATAGTGCGCGAGCTTGCCAATGAAAACATTGATGTAATAAATTACAGTGATGATATTGGCCTTTATATCGCAAGAGCGCTTGCGCCTGCCAAGCTTAAGGATATTTACCTTGATAAGGCGAACAAGGTGGCAAAAATTGTCGCGGATGAAGACCAGATATCACTGGTTATTGGTAAGAACGGACAGAACATAAAGCTTGCAAGCAAGCTTACCGATTACGAAATTGATGTAGAGCGCAACAGCGGCAGGCCGAAAGATATCGAAGAGGCGCTTGAACGCGAGCTTGAGCTGCAGGCTGAAGAAGCTGAAAATGAGGAGCTTGATGAAGAAGTTGATTCAACCGAAGAAGAGAACGATAACATTCCGGAACTTCCAAAAGATATGAAGGATACCGATGACAAAGATGAAGAAGAAGACGAAGAAGATGACGACGACGATGAAGAAGAGGAGAGCGAAGAAGAAGAAAAAGTAAAAGCAGAAGAGGAAAAGAAATAAGCTCCCGTCCCGCAGGAAATACTTAGAGCGGGCTGCATTTTGATTAAACACAACAAAGAAGCAATTTTAATAAAGAAGGTAAAATAAATTTAATGCCCGAAACAAACAAAGGTTCAAAAGGAATACAGATATCAAAGATTGCCAAAGAAGTCAACAGGCAATCCGGCGAAATACTTGAATACCTGAAGCGAATAGGTGTCGAGGTCGGCGGTGTTATGTCTAAAGTTGATGAAAGTGCATACCATAAGGTTTTAGGGCATTTTAAGAGCGATCTTGAAGAAGCCGAAAAGCATAAACAGAAGCTTGTTGAGTTTAAGAAAAAGCACAAAGGCATAGAAATTGCCGAAATAGAAGAAGAAGTTAAGAAGGAAAAAGAAAAGAAACTTAAGGAAGAAGAAGAGAAGCAGAGGAAAAAGGAAGAAGAAGAAAAAGTTAAGGTTGATAGGGAGTCTCAGTTACAGAAGGACCTCGAAGAAAAACGAAGGCTCATAAAAGAAAAAGAAGAAGAGCTTGAAAGACAAAAGTTAAAGGAAGAAGAAGACAGAAAAAAAGCTGAGCTGGAGTCTGGTAAACCCGGAATAAAATCAGCGGAAGCCGAAAGTAAAACACCTGAAGAAAAAACCGCTGCTGAAAAATCAGCTGATGACAAAACGTCTGAAGTAATTAAGCCCGAAGTAAAACCGGCTGATACCAAACCGCTGGTTACCAAGACGGGAATTTTCTCGAAGCAAGGCGGTGATTATAAAGGCAAAAGACACGATGACCGCTTTGGCAAAAAATCAGGGGGCTACAAAGGTAAAACACAGGGTACCGGCACGGGACAGGGAACTCAGTCAGCCGGAGGCAAGAAACCGGGCGGCTATCAGGGCAGGAAAACAGGCGGCACATTTGAACGGGTAACTATTAAAGATGATTTCCGCAAAAATAAAAAGCCGGCACCGGGACAGAAACCCGGATTCAAAAAACCGTTCACTTCCCGTGAAGATGAAAAGAAAAAAGATGATAAAGGAGTTGTAAAGCCGGCAACGGAAAATGCAGATACTCTTGCCAAGAAACGTGATTTTGATAAGAATTTAAAATCAAAGAAACAGAAATACCAGGATGGCGCTGAAGCTAAGAAGAAGAAAAAATTAGCAGATGAAGAGGTTACTGCGGAAATTGAAGAGGCAATACGCGAAACCATGGCTAAGATGGATGAATCAGGTTCATCAACAGCGCGCCAGCAGTTAAGAAAAAGAAAAAAGAAAGAACGTTTAGAGCAGGAGCTTAAAGAAGCCGAAGAGACACTGGCTCGTGCTAATATTATCCAGGTAACAGAGTACCTTTCAACATCTGAGCTTGCGGTTTTGATGAGTATTGAAGTGAGCGCGCTTATTCAGAAATGTTTTGAGCTCGGAATGATGATAACCATTAACCAGCGGCTTGATAAAGACCTTATCACTCTTCTTGCCGATGAGTTCGGGTTCAAGATCGAGTTCCAGAAGGAATATGAAGTTGATGCCCTTGCCGATACAATTGATGACGAAGGCAAGCTTCTTCCAAGGCCGCCTGTTGTTACAATTATGGGTCATGTAGATCACGGTAAAACATCACTGCTTGATTATATCCGTAAAGCCAGCGTTGTTGCAGGCGAAGCGGGCGGAATTACTCAGCACATAGGCGCTTACCAGGTAAAGCTCGATGACGGAAGGCTGATATCATTTCTTGATACTCCTGGTCATGAAGCGTTTACCGCTATGAGAGCGCGCGGAGCGCAGATAACGGATATTGTTGTTCTGGTTGTAGCCGCGGATGACAGCGTTATGCCGCAGACGATTGAAGCAATAAACCACGCGCTTGCCGCTAACGTACCCATTGTGGTTGCTATAAATAAAATAGATAAACCGGGCGCTGACCCAACTAAGATAAAAACACAGCTATCCGAAAAAGGCGTGCTTGTTGAAGAATACGGCGGTAAATACCAGTCAATTGAAATTTCGGCAAAAGCGGGAACAAATGTTGACAAACTGCTTGAAAAAATTCTGGTTGAAGCTGAAATACTTGACCTGAAGGCTAACCCTGATAGGAACGCGCGCGGAGCTATTGTTGAAGCCAAGCTTGATAAAGGTAAGGGTATTACCGCGACCGTACTTGTGCAAAAAGGCACATTGCATACGGGCGATTCATTTGTAGCCGGCAATTATAACGGCAGAGTAAAAGCAATGTACGATGAGCGCGGACATAAAGTGGCCAAAGCGTTACCCGCAACTCCCGTACAGGTGCTTGGATTTGACGGCATGCCGCAGGCAGGCGATGTGCTGGTTTCAATGGATAGCGAACGGGAAGCAAAAGAAATAGCGCTTAAAAGACAGCAGCTTAAGCGTGAACAGGATTTCCGCCAGGTCAGATTCATTACGCTTGATGATATATCCAAACAGATCAAAGAAGGTAAACAGGTTGATCTTAACGTTATCATCAAAGGTGATGTTGACGGCTCTGTTGAAGCGCTTTCGGATTCACTTCTAAAACTTGGTACAAGTGAAGTAAAAGTAAGCATTATACATAAAGCTATCGGTGAAATTACCGAATACGATGTGCTGCTTGCAGCTGCATCAAGCGCAATTATAGTAGGCTTTAACGTCAGACCAAACTTGAAAGCAAGAAAGCTTGCCGAAAGTGAAAAAGTTGATATCAGGCTGCATAATATCATATATGACGTAATCAATGAAATGAAACTTGCGCTTGAGGGTCTTTTGGAACCTGAAAAAACCGAAGAGATACTGGCTACGGTTGAAGTTCGCGAGACATTTAAAGTGCCTAAAATTGGCACGGTTGCGGGATGCTATGTACTTGATGGCAAAGTTGTAAGGAATAATAAAGTAAGGCTGCTGCGTGATGGTTTTGTTGTGTTTGATGGTCACATAAACGCTTTGAAAAGATTTAAAGATGACGTTAGGGAAGTTGAACAGGGATTTGAGTGCGGTATCAGCCTTGAAAATTATAACGATATTAAGGTTAAGGATATAATTGAATCATATACTATAGTAGAAACCAAACGTAAACTGGAGCAGAAGTAGTAAATTCCAGGTTTCAGGATTTCAGAAAGAAAGTCAGCATAAAATAAAAGCAGAACCGAATGAGATCCTTCGCTTTGCTCAGGATTAGTAAATGTCAATAAGAACAGAAAAAGTAGCGGAAGAGATCAAGCATCAGCTTGCGGGAATATTAAGCAGGGATCTGGCCGAGCTGCATCTTGGGCTGGTAACGGTAACCAGGGTACGCATCAGCAAAGACCTGAAGAACGCAAAAGTATATGTTAGCTTTTTAGGAAATAAGGAATCTACAGAGGTTTGCCTTGAAAAAGTTAACAGCAGGAAAAAACAGATAAGAATGCACCTTGGTGCTAATATGCACTTAAGATATGTGCCTGAACTTGATTTTTATTTTGATGATAACATGGAGTACGCCAGCAGGATTGATGAGATAATCAAAGAGATCCATAAAGATGATACCGGAGGAGAAGATTCATCCGCGGTAACGGGTCCGGATGAAGAGAGTTAAATTAACAAGCTAATGATATCCGGAGCGGAGGTTATGAGTATTGATGTTATCGGCGAGGAGTTCTGGCAGCTCAGCTGGGATGAAAGACATGAAGCCGCGAATAAAGAAGGAATTACGCTGCTCTTTGATAAGCCGAAAGAATACACAAGCGCAAGGATAGTTAATATTGTTAAAAAATTCCTTGATGTAAATAAAGCGGGACACTCCGGTACACTGGACCCAAAGGCCACAGGTTTGATGGTTGTTTGTACAGGCAGGAAAACCAAATCACTGAACGAGCTTCTTGGATGCGATAAAGAGTATGAAGGTATCTTAGTTCTTGGCGAAAGAACCAAAAGCTATGATACCGAAACTGAGGTTTTTGAGAAGTCAGATATTTCGCATATTACAGATGAAAAAATAGCCTCGGCTGTAAAAGAGCTGACAGGTGAGATCAGCCAGGTACCGCCTATGTATTCAGCGGTTAAACATAAGGGGAAGCCCCTTTATAAAATGGCACGTAAAGGCCAGACCATGGAAATAGCGCCAAAGCAGGTAAATGTTAAAGTATTTGAAGTAGGCCGGTTAAGCGGAAATGAACTGACATTCAGGGTGCATTGTTCAAAGGGTACATATATAAGATCACTGGTAAGTGATCTGGGCGATAAGCTCGGAGTTGGCGCCCATCTGAAAGAACTGAGAAGAACAAAAATAGGCGATCTGGATATTAAAAATGCGATGGGAACAGAAGACTTTATCAACATGAACAAGAACAGGGAATAGATGAATATATACAGGGATATAAAAGAAGTAACATTTGATAAGAAAACAGCGGTAACTATAGGCACATATGACGGGCTGCATCTTGCTCACAGGCAGATAGTTGACAAAGTAACATCACTGGCCAAAGAAAAAGGCCTGCGTTCTTTTATAGTAACATTCGAGCCGCATCCGCAGGAAGTTTTGAAGAACAAAACTCCGGATATTAAGCTGCTGACCGCAATTGATGAAAAGCTTAGACTTTTTGAGGCGGCCGGAGTTGAGAACGTTCTGGTAATAAATTTCACCGAAAAATTTTCCAAAACCGAAGCTCGGGAATTCTACGAAAGATATATTATCAGCAGTATCGGGTTAAGCGATCTGGTAATAGGGTATGACCACCTTTTTGGCAGGAACCGTGAAGGCAGCATTGAAACTTTAAAATCACTTGCGGGCGAATACGGATTTGAAATTCACCGCGTAGATGAAATTGATGTTGAGGGCAGGCCGGTCAGCTCGACCAGAATCAGGCATGCACTGGCAGATGGCAACATTGAAGCAGCCAACAAGCTGCTTGGGTACGAATACGGGTTTGACGGGATTGTAATTGAGGGTGATAAAGTTGGCAGAACGATCGGTTATCCTACTGTTAACTTAAAGCCTGTTAAGGAAAACAAAGTAATGCCAAAAGAAGGTATTTACTGTGTCAGGGTCATACATAATAACACAGAGTACTACGGGATGATGTATCACGGGTTCAGGCCCACATTAAGCGAAGGTATAAAACGCGCGCTTGAAGTTCATATATTTGATTTTGATAAAACAGTATATGGCGATAAGATCACAATAAGTTTCCTGGTAAGGCTTCGTGATGATAAGAAGTTCTCAGGCAAGGAAGAACTCATAGCGCAGATTGATAAAGATAAAGAAGATTCACTGAAATATATAAACGAATTAAGAAAAAATAAAATTAAACAATAAATAATAATTTAAGGAGCAAAATCAAAGATGTTAACCAAAGAAGCAAAGCAGGAGTTAGTAACAAAGTACGGAGCAAATGCTAAAGATTCCGGTAAAGCTGAAGTTCAGATAGCTATTTTAACAACAAGGATAAACACGCTTACCGAAAGCCATTTTAACACAAAGAAAAAAGATAACCACTCAAGGCTTGGTCTTTTGAAAATGGTTGGTAAAAGAAGAAGACTGTTAAAATATCTTGAAAACAAAGATATCAGCAGGTACAGAGCAATAATTAAAGAGTTAAACATAAGAAAATAATTTCTAGCGGGCTGTTATAAACATAAGTGGTTATTCTGTAAAACAGGGCGACGAAATAAAGCTCGTGAATACATTGTTCACGGTCTGTATTTCGCCATCCTGCTTTAAACATGATAAGAATATTGTGTTAACACAGAGTAACTCCTTGAATACATAACAGCCCTTAATTAATTTAAGGAGAAAAAAAACAAAGATGGTAACAGTAAAAGAAATGGATCTTGGCGGAAGAACGCTGAGACTTGAAACAGGCAAGCTTGCCAAGCAGGCAAGCGGTTCTGTTCTTGCAAGGTACGGCGATACAGTTGTGCTTTGCACAGTTGTAGGCGCAGATGAACCCAAAGAAGGAATGGATTACTTTCCGTTACAGATCGAGTTCCGCGAAAAAACAGCTGCTGTAGGAAAAATTCCGGGTGGCTTTTTTAAACGCGAAGCAAGACCCAGCGAAAAAGAAATTTTAACATGCAGATTGATCGATAGACCTTTGCGCCCATTATTTCCTGAGGAATTTATGTGTGAAGTACAGGTAATATGCACAGTCTATTCAAGCGATCAGGAGAATGACGCCGATGTAATCGCAGCCGTAGGCGCATCAGCTGCGCTGATGGTTTCAAACCTTCCGTTCGAAGGTCCGATGGGCGAAGTAAGAGTAGGCAGGGTAAACGGTGAGTATATAGTGAACCCTACACATACACAGCTTAAAGAGAGCGATATGGATATGGTTATCGGCGGAACAGCTGATTCAATTGTAATGGTTGAAGGCGATGCAAAAGAACTCAGCGAAGCTGATATACTTGGCGCGATAAAGTTTGCACATGAAAACATTAAGAAAATATGCGCAATGCAAACGGAGTTTGCGGCAGAGCGTAATGTTACAAACCGCGAAGTGAAAGCAATTGAATATGACCAGGAGCTTAAAAACGCCGTAAAGGAACTTGCCGCTAAAACTATCAGCGAAATTCACAGAAGCGATGTAACCAAGGACGAAAGAAGCCAGAAGTACAAAGAGCTTTATGAATCAATCACCGAAAGCCTGAAGGAAAAATTCCCCGAGCAGGAAAAAGTAATTGCAAAACATTTTGATGATATCCAGTATTACGATATGAGAGAAATGATACTTTCTGAAGGCAGAAGGCTTGACGGAAGAAAGACAACTGAAATAAGACCTATAACATGTGAAGTTGGCTATTTACCAAGGAATCACGGTTCAGCTTTATTTACACGCGGCGAAACGCAGAGCTTAACCAGTATGACCCTTGGCACAGCAAGTGATCAGCAGATAATTGACGGGTTAATGCCTGAAGATAAGAAGCGCTTTATGCTGCATTATAACTTCCCGCCATTTTCAACCGGCGAGACCGGAAGGTACGGCGGCACAGGAAGACGCGAAATTGGCCACGGACATTTAGCCGAGAGGTCACTCGAAGGAATGCTTCCCGAGGAAGCTGATTTCCCTTACACTATCCGTATAGTAAGCGATATACTTGAATCAAACGGGTCTTCATCAATGGCAACAGTATGTGCAGGCACGCTGGCTATGATGGATGGCGGCGTTCAGATAAAGCGCCCTGTTGCGGGTATTGCAATGGGTCTTATAAAAGAAGGCGATAGAGTTGCCGTACTAAGCGATATCTTAGGAAACGAAGATTTCCTTGGTGATATGGATTTCAAGGTCTGCGGAACAACCGAAGGTATAACGGGTCTGCAAATGGATATTAAGATTAAAGGCGTATCATTTGAAATTATGGAAACAGCATTGGCGCAGGCTAAAGTTGGCAGAATGCATATATTAGGAATTATGAATGAAGCGATCGCTGAGCCAAGGGCTAAGATATCCGATTACGCTCCGCATCTGTATACTATGACAGTACCTGTTGATATGATAGGCGCGGTTATTGGACCGGGCGGAAAAAATATCAGGCATATAATCGAAATGTCAGGTGCTGAAATTAATATTGATGATGACGGAACAGTGGTAATTGCGGCGCTTTCGGGTGAATCAGCAAGCATTGCTCAATCAATGATAGCGAAGATTACCGAAGTACCCGAAAAAGGCAAGACATACAACGGCAAAGTTGTAAAGACAACCGACTTCGGCGCGTTTGTTGAAATACTTCCGGGCAAAGAAGGACTGCTGCATATTTCACAAATAGATAAAAAACGTGTTGCCAAGGTTGAAGATGTTTTAAAACGCGGCGATATGATAACCGTTAAGGTTCTTGAAATTGACAGCAAGACCGGCAAGGTATCACTTAGCCATAAAGCTGTGATGGAAGACGAAGAAAAAGCCGCTAAGGGTATTACCGAAGAAGCCAAGACGGAAGAAAAACCGGCTTAATTCAAATATCAAATAGTAAATAGCAATTTACGAAAGCCTGTTCAATGAAAAATTGGGCAGGCTTTTTTTATGACCCAAATCATTGTTCTGTCTTAATTGCTGTATTATATTTGTATTGAACCTATTAATAACCATTGTTGCCTATAAATACCCGAGCCTTGATGCTGATTTTCCGCAAATAAACTCATTTTAACAATTTTGTGTAGTTATAACATTTTGCTTTAATGTTGCAAAAAGCCAAAAAGTGTGTTATTATAGATAAACTTGCACTATATCCTACGGAAAATCTAAAATAAATAATTATGAATAAAAATTCTCAATATAGCCTGAAATCCACTTCAAAACTAAAAGTTTTAGCCTTTTTGGTTTTTTGTTTAATGTTTTGTCAAAGTTTGAGCAGCCAATTTTACTGGCAGAAAACTTATAATAGTTATATAGGTGGTGATGATGAAGGTTACGATGGTTGCGTTGCTGATGGTTCCAATTTTTACATTGTTGGATATACTGGAATACAGGATTATTATATGTACGTTTTAAAAATGAATCAGCTAGGCGATACGTTATGGACCAGAACAATTATAGGAGGAATTGCAAAAGCAGTTGCACCTAGTAATGACGGTGGATGTGTATTCACCGGGGAAAGAAACTCATGTTTTTCAATGAAGCTGGATTTGAATGGCAATGTTGTTTGGGATAAATCATATCCAACTGGTGCAGAAACCAGAGATATTACCCAAACCGGCGATAGCGGTTATGTAATGTGTGGCGGTTTTTTTTCAGGCTATATATGTAAACTAGATACACTTGGGAATTTGCAGTGGGAAAAGTATTATAACGATTCTCCTCAGGATTTTAATAAAATTGAACCCGCTGTTGATGGTGGATATTTGGTTTGTGGGAGAAAATTCATAAGCAATAATTGGAAAGCCTATTTCATGAAAATTGATGGTATTGGCAATATTGTATGGGAAAATTTTTATCAA
>JBHEKV010000241.1:0-2926 GCA_041859235.1 Ignavibacteria bacterium
CAGCCCTGACGTAGTAAGATGCAACAGGCATGTGAGCCTGAAGATCGTTTTGAGGGATGATGTAATTATAGATATAATAAGTTAAAGCGGAATACTGCAGTGCGGCGACTATTCCAAGAAAGAAGCTGAGCCTGAAATTAAGCTGCAGCGAGGATATTGCGATAAGAAGGAAGTACGTAAGGAAATACGGCGCGTCAAGATACGCAGCCCTCTCTTCTATGATAGTCAGCATGAACATCAAAATGCCGGGGAAGATTATCTCGATGAGTGTATGCGCCAGTTTTACATGATCGTTGATAGTAAGCCTGTTCTTAATATACCTTTTAAGAAGAAAAAGGAAAATCAGCTCATAGTTGAGAAAGAAAAAGATCCAGATAATTATCGCGTAACCTGAAGTTTTATATTTAAAGAATTTCTGCAGATCCAGAAAATCCAGGTAGTTGTTTACAATGCTGACTGCCATACCTATAGCAAGGATATAGCAGATGATCCGCACTCTCTTGTATTCGCTCAGAGTTTTTTCAAACTCAAATTCCTTTTTAAAAGAACTGTCCTGTATCAATTTATAAGTTCATCAAAAAGTTAGGATCCTCCTGTGATAATTTATCTGCCCTGCATGATATCCAAAATGCAATGCAAGCCTTATCAGTGCATCGTATATAGCCTGGTCTTCTCCGTGTGAAGCCTCCGGGAAAGGTTCTATCAGGTCATCATCGGTTAGTGAATCAAGTATGGGTATTACAATGTTAGCGGTTGCTTCAATATCCTTTAATATCTCTGCTTTAGATACATCCTTAGCCGAAAATTCCAGGTCCCTGTTTCTGATAAATCCATTCTTTCCTATGACTGCGCCAATGTTGTGCTTCAAATTGCCGCATAGATGCAGCGCCAGATTGCCCGGAGTGTTCTTCAGGTCACCTGTTAATTTCCACAGGTCATCTTCGTTTTGGTAAAGTGATATTTCCTTCTTTAGATTTTCGAGGTACTTTTGGTACTGGGATGTGATGTATTTCATTTTTATTTTTTAAGTTATTTAAACTATTTTCAGAAGCCAGAAAATATATACAACTGCAAGTATGAACATCACAATTGTCATTATCAATCTGAACTTGAAACCCGGGCGCAGTTCCTGCTGCGCTTCATCTTTTAATTCCTGCGGCATATTAGTTGTTGTTTGATTTATTGAATTGCTCATGTTGACGGCTTTCGGCATCATTATGCCAAATCCGGAGCTTTCAAGTTTGCTAAGTCCGTTTGTAACCATTTCCTTAGCTTCCGGGGGCATTTGGTCTATGCTGCTGTACTGCTTTCCGTTGTAGAAAAATGAATTAAAATTCGCAACCAGCGGTTTTTGGCTGCTTTGTGAATTGGCATTTAAGAGACCTTCCACAAAATCGGGGATCCCGTTCTTGTTCTCATCTTTGAACATAACTTTAAACTCATCGGGAATATCATTAAGACTGTTATATTCCTTACCGTTAAAATTTATTTTACTTTCAAATGACATGATAATTTTCTATTATACCGCTTTCTTAATGCTTGCTTTCCACTCTTCATTGTTTTCTGCAATGCCAACTACCTGCATCCATTTATGGTCGGGGAGAGTTTCAATTCTCATGCCCAGCCTTTTGAGTACAGCCATTGAAGGATTATTATACATGTGAGTAATGCCAACTATCCTTTGCAGCTTAAGTGTATCAAAACCGTATTTGATAAGACCTGAAGCGGCTTCATGCGCAAATCCCCGGCATTGGTAGTGCGATGACACGGCGAAAAATATTCCCACCTCAGGGTAGTTTTGTTCAGTATCGGCCGCACCGGTAAGGTAGCGGTAATATGGCACAAGTCCAAGCGGTGCAAGCACCGGCACAAATCCGCATACACCAATTAGCTGAAGTGAATCCTTTAATACTATTGCATGGTCGCCGTAAGGGGGATTCAGCAGCAAGCGGTTTTGCATATAGCCCTGTACTGTCCACTCAAGCCACTGTTTCCGCTGAGCAATAGATGAATCCTGCAGCTTGGAATCCTTGAATTTTAGCTCAACATCAAGTATCCTGTATATTTCGCCAAGGTCTGCAGGGCGGAATTCCCTGATTATAAGTCTCTCGGTTACTATTGGTTTCATACAAAAATTTTTATTCCCGCAAATTACAAAATTATTTAGATAGTTTGTAGATAAGGATATATATAGTCACTGATCACAGAAAGTTCCACTGCTATGAGCGAAGCGACGCGGCAGCCTAATTGTTAAGCCTGAGATTAATTATGAATCTATTTTACTTCGAAAAATATGAACAAAAATAATTAACTTTGCACAATGCTAAATTCTTTCAGTAAAAAATATCCTGCTGTAATGGCTGTGTTCCCTTTAGGTATCGGGATACTCCTAAGTTATTACCTGAAATTTAATTTAGCATTCCTGCCCGATTGGCTTTTCATTTCAGTACTTGTTTCCTTTGGTGTATTTATCGTGTTTCTTTATTCGCGTATTACTAAAGGTGAACTGTACCGCTTCTTTTATTTATTTCTTCTGCTGCTATTTGGATTGTTTTCCTTCCAGTACAGGTATTACAAAACTGATCCGGATAATATTTCGGTTAAGCTAAAACAATCTGCCGGTAACACTGTTGTTAAAGGTCTTGTTTCAGAACAGCCCGAAGTTAAAGAGGACAGGATAAGGGTGCTAATTGAACTATTAAGCGTTAATGATTCACTTGCTGAAGGTGAAGTTCTTGCAACAGTTTATAATAACAAGTTTAAAACGGACCAGCCGGTTAATTTAACTTACGGTGATGTAATTGAACTAAAAGGTAAGGTTGAGCCGCTGCCGCCGCCGCGGAATCCTGGCGAATTTGATTATGGAAGGTTTTTGAAGCTCCATGGAGTTGATGCTGTATTCAGCACGTACGGATTTGAGAATATT
>JBHEKV010000219.1:0-19546 GCA_041859235.1 Ignavibacteria bacterium
ACCAGGTCGCTGCGTTTGCTAACAGGTGTAACCCTGGGTTTAGTAAACGTTTCGTCTTTCATACCTGAAAGTTATTCTCTCAGTCAAAATTATCCTAACCCGTTTAACCCGGTTACTAATATCAGCTTCGCTGTTGCAGAAACCGGATTTGTGACTTTGAAGGTTTATGATGTTACAGGCAGTGAAGTTGCACAGCTTGTTAACGGGGAGCTTAATTCCGGTACCTATAATATTGATTTTAATGCTTCGCATTTGCCAAGCAGTATCTATTTTTATAAATTGACTGCTGAGAACTATTCCGAAACAAAAAAAATGATTTTGATCAAGTAAACAAACTGCAATTGATAAAAAGGCGGATAGAAGTATCCGCTTTTTTTAAGCATAATACCCGCATTCAGATAATTATCATATATTTTTCTAAGTGAGGTCATAGAAAATCAACACCTTTCAATATTATTTTATCATAAATTACGAATATTGCCATGAAGTCAATAATCAGATTCATTTCTTTTATTGCCTTAATGCATCAATTTATTTACTCAGGTAGTTTTACAGTAAATAATGTAACTCAGTTTCAGTCGGCCCTGAATTCATCCGCCGCTAACGGGCAAAACGATACAATAAATGTAATGCCCGGAATGTATAATGTAAATCCTTCTCTGACCTTTTCATCAACCGAAAATTATTCGCTGCTCATCCGCGGTTCCGGCAATCCTGTTCTTGACGGCGCAGGTATCAGGCAGGTTCTGCAGTTAAGTACAACATCTCCCGCAGCGAAGCTTACTGTAGAAGGATTGATCTTTCAGTACGGCAGAGCGGATTACGGAGGAGGGTTGAATATTCTTACTCAGGGGGCAGATATTGTTGTTAGGAGCTGTACCGCTAACGATAATGCTGCCAACTACGTCGCCAGCGGCATGAACCTGTTTTCAAACACAGGTTCAGTTACGGTTGCCTCATGTTCGTTCAGCAGAAATTCATCACCCAATACTTCAGGGTATCCATACGGAAACGCCGCAGGTTTATTCATACAAACAGATGGAAGCGGTACAACTATTATTCTTTCAGGATGTACTTTCGCTGAGAATACTTCGCAGCGCGATGCAGCCGGAGCGATGCTCTATCCTCTTGGGAGCAATTCCGCTGTAATTGCGGAATCCAACACTTTCACTTCAAATATCGCCAAAGAATCTGGCGGCGGGTGCTGGATAAGGTGCCCCGGCGGCAATTCAATTGTCACATACAGAGTTAACATAATGAACGGTAATTCCTGCACAGTTGGCGGCAATGGCGCGGGGACTTATATTCAGATCACTTCCGGTTCGATCGATCTTTATGATAATCAGTTTACGGGAAATAATTCTGTTTGGCAGGGAGGCGGACTTTGGATAGAGCACAGCGGCGGAACTATGAATGTATACAGGAACAGGTTTGTTAACAATACCGCCGGTGAGACCGGCGCCGGTGCAAATCTCTTTCTTGATAACGGAACAGCGAAAATTTATCATAATGTATTTAATAAAAACCGTTCAGCTTCTGCGGGCGGCGGTATAAATATTTCAACAACCAGCGGCAGCATTAATGTTTTCAATAATACTCTTTTCCTTAATTCCGCTTCCGATGGAGGCGATGTTAACATATACTTTGATAACTCTTCTGCGCGGTCGTATTTTATCAACAATATTCTGTACAAAAGCAGCCTGCCGGCGCTTTCTTACTCAGGGCAGCAAACTGTGACTGCGCGATATTGTGATATTATGGATGGCGCCGGTCAGCCCTGGTTTGGCACAGGCTGTATAGACCGCTATCCATTTTTCCGCGATACCGCAGGAGGTGATTTTCATCTGCAGGATTCAATACACTGCGGTAACCTGCGCTTTTCGCCCTGTATAGATGCAGGAAATCCGGATATTTCGGATAGCCTCATAAGCTGCGCCTGGGGACTGAGTCTCGCCAGGTGTGATATCGGGGCATATGGCGGAAAAGGGAATATAGCTATTGGTATAAATACAATCAGTAATAATGTTCCCGGTAAATTTTTATTGTTTCAGAACTATCCTAATCCGTTCAACCCGGTAACTGAAATTGAATTCGCAATTACGAAACCAGGTCAGGTAACTCTGAAAGTATATGATATCTTTGGCAGGGAAGTGGCCCAGCTTGTTAATGAGAAGCTCATTACCGGCATGTATAGTATTGATTTCAATGCATCTGATCTTGCAAGCGGAGTATATTTTTATGTATTGAGATTCGGTAAGTTTACAGAAGCTAAAAAAATGATACTGGTTAAATGAACGTGCTTCAAAAAATAAATAAGGCGGATAAAAATATCCGCCTTTGATTGATACCTTAATTCTTAAACTTTGTTACTTCACGCTTTCAACCTTATAACCCGCAGATGTGATAGCTTCTTTTATGGCATCCGGATTTGTTTTTGCCGGATCAAATGACGTCTTCACAGTATTTGACTTAAAATCAGCCATAACATCCTTTACCCCTTCTACTTTTTTTACTTTACTTTTTATAGTATTCTCACATCCTGTGCATGTCATCCCTGAAGTATGGATCTCAACCGCTTTATCAGTCGCTGAAACCTCCAGCGTTTTACTATCATTTTTCTGCTCTGAATTTGTGGTCTTGCTTTCTGTTTTGTTCTCAGTGGTAGTTTTGTCATCTGATTTTCCGCATCCAAATATCAACACAGCGGTCATTAAAGCTACAATTGAAAATAACTTTGTATTCATGGTATAATTTTAATGGATTTATATTTGTGCAAAAATAGAATAAATTTATCTATAATAATAACTATATATATAGTATAATAATTTCAGATTGAAGATTTCAGTCAAAGTTAAGCCAAATGCCAGGGAAAATTCAATAAAACAGCTTGAATCAGGCATATATGAAGTGAAAGTATCCGTTCCCCCGGAAAAAGGCAAAGCTAACATAAAGGTTATTGAGATGCTTTCAAAAGAGCTCAAAATTGCTAAATCAAGGATTACCCTGATAAAAGGCGAAACCTCAAAGGAAAAATTGTTTCAGATTGAAGATTAGATCATCTTAATATCCAATAATATAACACCATTCAATTAACCCTTTTAGTTAATAAAATACCAAATATATATACTTAATTATTCATATATTTGTTGATTAACCTGCAAATTTTAACATTAAACTATAAATGAAAAAACTACTTCTATTATTACTGCTAGCTTCAATTTTTCCCGTGTTTGCAATAGCACAGGATGATGTTGAAGGTAACGAAACCCCCGAAAGCATCAAACAGCGCGAAATGTTCATACATGAACGCCGCGCAGGCGGACCCCATATGCTGTACACTCCAAATGCATACGAAAATGCCCTGATAAGCAAAAGTATGATGGTAAAAGATAAAGATCTTGAAGGCAGCCTTACCAGGATGATAAACTGGCAGACAGCGAATCCAAAAGGTTTATTCTATTCCAGGACAGGTAATAATTTTATATCAGGCAGAACAAATTCAATAGCGTTTATAAACGGTCAGCCGAATATTTACTATATCGCTGCCGCACAGGGCGGCGTTTGGAAAACACTCAACAACGGTGTAAACTGGATTGCGCTTACTGATAATCTTTCAACTTTGGCGTGCGGCGATGTTGTTGTTGATCCTGTCAATCCAAATGTAATTTATCTCGGTACCGGCGAGCTGAATTACTCAGGCGATAGCCAGTACGGCGATGGAATTTTTAAATCAGCCAATGGCGGTTTAACATGGCAGCAGGTTGCCCCCGGCAGCCTTGTTGGCACAAGATGTTCATATATGGCAGTTGACCCGGTAAATAACAATAATGTTTATTTCGCCGGAAGCCTTGGTGTATTTAAATCAACAAATGCCGGTTTAAACTGGGTTAATATGAACAGCGGAACAAATGCAAATTGTTTGATAATCGATCCGCTTTCTCCGCAAACTATTTATATTACAACCGGCGGAACAAATGCCGGAGCAGTTAAGAAATCAACTGATGGCGGCACAACATGGGTTACGCTGGCAGGCGGCCTTCCCGGAAGCATGGGCAGAATTCAGCTTGCAATGGCGCCAAGCAATTCACAGATTTTATATGCAAGCATCGCGGCCGCTTCAGGCGGTTCATTGCTGGGACTTTACCGTACAACTGATGGCGGCACCACATGGACCTCACAGGCAACTTCTCCAAATTACCTCGGTTCACAGGGATGGTATGATAACGCTGTGATTGTTCACCCCACTAATCCGAATATTGTAGTTGTTGGCGGACTTGATCTTTATGTATCAACAACAGGCGGCACCGGACTCGTTCAGAAAAGTTCGTGGTCAACTTCAAATTCTCAGAATATGACTCACGCCGATATTCACAGGCTAGCTTATAACGGTACAGACCTGTACTGTATGTCCGATGGCGGCGTTTACAGATCGTCTAATAACGGTAACAACTGGGTTGATCTCAATTATGACCTTTCAACGCTTCAGTATCAAAGCGCAGATTATGACATAACTAATATCCAGAAGCTTCAGGGGGGTACCCAGGATAATAATAAAATGACCTCAACAAACGGTGGTGTTGACTGGGACCAGAGAACTACGGGTGATGGCGGCTATACAATAGTTGATCCTGTGAACACTAATGTTGTTTACGGCCAGTATGTAAATGGTTCAATTCAGCGCTCAACCAATACCGGTGTTAGTTTTACAAATATTACACCAAGCGGCTCTACAGGGGGCCTGTTCTACAATCCATACGAAATGGCGCCCGGCGATCATAATACTATAGTATTCGGAAGGGCTGATATCTGGAAGACCGCTAACGCGCAGACAGCTACTACTTCCAGCGGGTGGAGCCAGATAGCTACTACAGCAATTGTCGGCGGAAGCGTTTCAGCTATTGGCATAAGCTGGACAAATACAGGTAAAATATATATCGGTACTTCAAACGGAAGAATACTTACAACAACCGATAACGGAACCAATTGGGCAACTCAGACAGGATTTGCTTATGTGAGTGATTTTACCGTTGATCAGTCAAATGATAACATATGTTACGCAACATTAGGCGGTACAGGCGGCACTCATGTGCTTAAAACAACCAACGGCGGAACGAACTGGGTGAATATTACCAGTAATATGCCAAATATTGCGGCTAATTCAGTGGTACTAAGAACTGCAGCGCCAAGAATGATAATTGTGGGTACTGATATCGGTGTTTTCCAGTCAGTGGATGAAGGCGCAAGCTGGGTTAATTTCTCATCCGGTATGCCTGCAGTTGAAATTTATGATATGAAATACAAACAAGCAGCCGGTATTATACTTGCCGCTACTCATGGCAGAGGCTGCTGGACTTTTGATCTGGGCGCAGTTCTTGGAACAGATCCATATTCAGTTGTACCAAAAACATTTGAGCTTAACCAGAATTATCCTAATCCGTTCAATCCCGAAACTAAGATAAAATTCGGTTTGCCCAAGAGCGGGAATGTGAAGATCTCGGTTTTTGATGTAGTTGGTAAACAGGTCGAAGAACTGGTTAATTCAAACTTCAACGCGGGTACATTTGAAGTTACCTGGAACGCTTCGAATTATTCAAGCGGTGTTTATTTTTACCGGCTCGAAACAGAAAGTTTTGCTGAAACAAAACAAATGATCCTGGTAAAATAAGAAATTAAGAAAAGGACGCTTAAAAAGAAGCGTCCTTTTTTATTATTCGGAATATTACAGTATTTGTGGGCCGAAAATTTATAATATCTTAAACATTATGAAAAAATTATCCCTGCTTATTTGCTTCATCCTATCCATCCAGTCAATTAATATATTTTCCCAGTTTACATGGCAGCAATTGAACGGCCCTCAGGGCGGGTTAGTATCTGAAATTAAAAGTAATTCTTCAGGTATTCTGTTTATGGGTTCGTTGGGAGGTGGTGTTTTCCGTTCAGCTGATAACGGCTTTACATGGCAGCAAAAAGTAAACGGTTTCCCCGGTCCCGTTTTTGATGATGGCACAATAGCAATTGCCATAGCAAATGATGGTGATATTTTTGCCTCATGTTTTAATATTGGAGTATTCAGGTCTACAAATAATGGTGAAAGCTGGGTTAATACAAATTTTCCTCATTCATTTATAGTAACTATAGTAATTGACCAGAACAAAAGAATTTACTGCGGTAACCCGGGCGGGTCAGGTGTATATGTATCTTCAAATAATGGTCTTAACTGGATTCAGAAAAATACCGGGCTGCCGGTTCCCGCTCAGATCTCAGGATTGTGCCTGACGGAATCAGGGGAATTATATGCCGGAATTTTTTCAGGAAACAATGCGGCTATTTACAGGTCAACCGATAACGCAGAAAGCTGGTCACCCACAAATCTTACAAACGCAAATCCTGATAACATTGTATCCTACGGTTCAGCAGTATATGCGGCAGCATATACACTGGGAATTTTCCGCACAACAAATTCCGGAGAGAACTGGCAGCTGGTTAACAACGGACTTACCAATAAAAAAGTTAACCGGTTATTCGCCGGAAGCAGCGGCATTTATGCAGCAACTGATTCAGGTGTGTTTCGGTCTTCAAACAATGGCAATGACTGGGTTAAAATTGGGTTTAACTATCAGAGAATAACCGAAGTAAACGTAACTTCTTCCGGGGTTATTTTGGCAGCTGTAACCGGAGCAGGGATTTTCAGGTCTTCAAACAACGGTGCAAACTGGCTTAGTTCTACCGCGGGATTTAACTGCAGCGGCATAGCATCGGTCTCCGTTTCAGGAAGTAACCTGTTCGCAGGTACTGCGTATAATGGATTGTTAAGGTCAACAGATAACGGAAATTCATGGCTTAAGCTCTCAGGTGGTTTTAAAGGGTCATCCTGCGAACTCATATACACAGCCCCCGGGAATGTTTTGCTTGCACAAAGTGATTCCGGTCTGTTCCGTTCAACAAACAATGGTAACAACTGGCAAATGTTAATGAGCGGATTCATATCTTTCAATAATATTGCGAATAATCAAAGCGGTATCTTGTTTGCATCCGGCTCATATCCATCATTTGGTGTATGGAAATCAACTAACAGTGGATTGAACTGGGATATTACAAATCCCAATTTTATGTCTTCGGTTTATTCACTCTGTGTTACACCAAACGGGAATTTGTTTGCAGGAACGTCAGGAGGAGGAGTATACCGTTCAACAAACAATGGTACTACATGGATTCAGGCGCAGCCATATGCATCTGTCATTTCTCTTACAGCTGCACCAAATGGATACGTTTATGGATGTTTTAACAGTGTTTCCGGCGGACAGAACGGTATTTACAGGTCAACAAATTATGGAGTGAGCTGGAGCATAATAGGTTTGCCCAATACTGATTATTTTTATGTCAAAAGTAATTCAGCCGGACATATTTTTGCCGGCGGTTTTTATGGTACAGGTGTATTTAGATCTACAAATAACGGTTTGAACTGGCACGAAATTAATTCAGGTATATACAATAAAATGATAACATCTGTATACTTTGATAATGCAGGATTTGGTTATGCGGGCACCTACTACGGCGGTTTATATAAAACCAATATTTCAACAATCGGACTACTGAACATATCTACTGAAATACCGGATCAGTTTTCACTTTCGCAGAACTATCCTAACCCGTTCAATCCGGTTACCAACATTGAATTTGCGGTACCGGAAGAGTCATTTGTGAAGCTTGCTATATTTGATATCACCGGCAGGGTGGTTGAAGTACTTGTAAATGAAGAGCTCTCTGCGGGTATTTATAAAACTGACTGGAATGCTTCAAGTTACTCGAGCGGTATTTATTTCTACAGGCTTGAAACAGAAAGTTTTACTGAAACTAAACGAATGGTGCTGGTGAAATAAAAGGCTATTTTCTTATTTCACATTAAAAAGCGGTCATATGACTGCTTTTTTTATGGAACAATTTCCTGAAAATCATAGTAAAATCCTTAACAGCCAAACTAAACTTCAAAAAAGCCATGAAAAAACACTCAAAAAAACCATTTTTACCTTTGCTGGCAGTCATAACCATTTTAACAGCATTATCCATATCGGCATATTTGGTATTGTTCAATACGGGTGATCCTGTTAAAGTTCAGCAGACTAATGCCAGGAATATTAACACATCGCCGCAGGCTAACGGAAAAATTGGCAGCGGACCCATCAAGTTCACAAGCTCTCTTGATAACAATTATTACTACGATAAGAACAGTGTTTACCTTTACATCGATCTTGAAGCCGATAAGATCAGCGAAACCAAACAAAGAACACCTATGAACATCTCAATTGTAATTGATAGAAGCGGTTCAATGGGTGAAAAAAACAAGCTTGAGTATGTAAAAAAAGCTGTAGATTACCTTATTGATGAAGCCGGCACTGATGATTATTTATCAATTGTAACCTATGATGATTACGTAGATGTTCTGCAGAAATCAATGATAGTGCGTGAAAAATACGAACTCCGTGAAAAAATTAACGCGCTTCAGCCCGGGGGATTCACAAACCTGAGCGGCGGTATGTTCGAAGGGTATGACCAGGTAAATAATAATTACATGCGCGGTTATGTTAACAAAGTATTCCTTTTAAGTGATGGACTTGCTAACCGCGGAATTACTGACAGGTATAAGCTTTCCACAATGGTTAAAGAAAAAAACCGAAGGGATGGTGTGACTATCTCTACATTTGGTGTAGGCGCTGAGTTTAACGAAAACATGATGACCGATATCGCGGAGTACGGTAAGGGTAATTATTATTATATAAAAAATTCCAGCGATATTCCGGAGATATTTGCAACCGAGCTTCGTAATATGAAAAATCTTGTGGGGCAGAATACAAAAATGAAAGTCCGTTTCCCGAAAGATAACTTAAGAGTAAGTAAAGTTTTCGGCTATCCGTATGAAGTTGAAGGCGATGAAGTAACAATAGATTTTAAAGATGTATTTTCAGGTCAGAAAAAATCAGTGTTAATAAAATTTGATATAACACAAACAACGAACAGAAAGCTTGTGTTTGAAAATGAGCTGACATACGAAGATGTTACCGCGGATTTCCGCCTGGTCAGCGAAAAGAACACCAATAATGTTGAGCAGACCTCCAGTATCGATAAGTACAACACAAACAGAAATGAAACAGTAGTTCAGAACATTGCGATGTTTGAAGCCAACGAGATAATGGAAGAAGCGTTAAAGAATGTTGATGAAGGAAATTTCTCCAGGGCTAAAGAGCTTATGAGCGGAGCAAGAGATTACATGGATAAACAGATGAATGAAGTTGCGCCTTCCCCCGAAATGAAACGCCAGTCAGAAAATATCGACCGCTACTCAAAAGATGTGGAATCTGTTGAAACCAAGTCAGAAGAAGAGCGTAACGAAATGCAGAAATCTGGCAAATACGATAATTATAACACTCGAAAAAAGAACTGATTTAGCCGTATGATAATATGGTTAGCTTGAATAGTTAATAAATTTCGAAATTAAGTTAACAGGCGGAGTTAATTACTCCGCTTTTTTTATATCATTTTTTTAATAAATTTTTCTTATAATGCTGTGATAACATCATAAAATAAACGGAGTAAACAAAAATGAGAAATATTTTTTCTTTTTTCATCGCTTTGTTACTTTTTTCATCACCCGAAATAATTTCGCAGGATCTGCAGGTAACGGCTTATGATCCGCCAATTCCTGTATCCGAAAATTTTGGTGATTGGGGAACTGATTTAGTTGCTTTTAACACTGAACCAATGGGACCGGTATCAGGAGTCAGAAGAGCCACAGATACAATTTTTATTGCTGTGCCTGATACTGTTGGTGCACCTACAGGCGCTTTGAGGATCCTGAAATCAAGCAATAATGGAGCTAATTGGCTTGCTGTACTGAATGTGACCGGTGTTGGTACTGTTGTAAAAAGCAGAATGGTGAGAAGCGGTTTGGATTCAATTTACTGTACTTTCAGAACCGCAACTAATAATGTATATGTCTTGAGGGTAAATTTACCTTTAGTAGATCCAATCAGAGTAGTTTGGACGGGCAGCTACAGAGATTTTGACTGCTGGGCTTCATCTACCGGCGGTTATTATATTTTCCTTGATTCACTTGGAAGCAATAACCTCAGGAGATACGGTTCAATTAATGGAGGTGTAAGCTGGACCCAGGTTGGATTGGTTTCTTCTGCTTCTGCCGGAGTTTTTATCCAAAAATCAATGACCGGTGATACCTGTGTACTTATGTATTACAGAGATCCGTTTGTTTCCGATACGACTACTCAGGGTATTACTCTTGCACGATACAGAGAATCCGGTTCGGGTTTATTATCTTCGGTAAACTTTATTCAGCCTCTGATACCTGCCGGCTTGCAAAGAGATCAGTTTGCGGGAGTATTGATAGGCTCTACCGGATGGGTAATATATACAGAAGGAGCGCCGGGTGCGCGTAACTTAATGCTTTTAACCTCATCCAATAACGGCGCTAACTGGTCTGCACCTGTAGCTTTAACTGCTGGTACTGCTGATAAATACTGGTTTGACATGACACCATACTCAGTTGGCAGCGGCGGACTGGATTTGATCTATTATCACGATAGTACAGGAGGACCAAGCAATACAACTGATAAAATTGTTTATACAAATGCAGGTTTAACTGCCCCGGGTACTTTTGCCGCCGGTACATCTATAAGCCAGTTTTATCCCCAGTTTAGCGCTAGAGGTTACATGCCTTTGCTTGTAGAATATTATAATGCCGGGGGAGATGTTGCAGCGTTATGGGTTGGTGTAGATGGTGCTAACAGAAGATTGTATTTCGACAGACTTAATGCTGTGACTTCTGTAAATAATGAGACCGGTATACCTGAAATGTATTCGTTAAGCCAGAATTATCCTAATCCGTTTAATCCGAATACAAAAATTGATTTTTCAATCCCGAAAAATTCATTGGTTACAATTAAGATATATGATGTATTAGGTAAGGAAGTAGCTGTAATTGTGAACAAAGATCTTACTGCAGGCAGTTATACCGTAGATTTTAATGCAAGCACACTTACCAGCGGTGTATATTTCTACAATATTTCAGCCGGTGATTTTACCGATACAAAAAAACTGGTTCTGGTTAAGTAGCTGCTGAAATAAACTATAACATAAAATTTATTACAGGCGGGGCTAAAACCCCGCCTTACTGTTTACTTTGAATCCAGTTCGGATACCTTTTCCAAAAGCCATGGTTTGCTGTTAAGGTATTTCTGGTTACGGATAGTATTCTGCAGTGCGTTTAGCTTATTCCCGTCATTTACATTTATTTTGATTCTGACCAATACCTTTAAATACCTGATAAAACTTTCATGTCGCTTTATTAACGCGGTATTCATTATCCCGGAGTTGTTTATCATTCTATGGTATGTATCCAGCAGAGAAAATAAAGATTCCGTTGAGTTAGTTTCATAGTATATTTTTGCCTGAAGATTCTTCATTTCTATCTTATATATGAATTGATCCTGTGTTACCGCGTTAATATGGTGCAGTGCCTTATCATAATTCTTACTTTTGAACTCAACATTTGCCATCCCGTAATTAAATAAAGTATCCCTGTAACGGGGTTCCAGTTCGCCGATGTATTTATTAATAAAATCCCTGGTCCATTCTGATTCATTATTACTTATCCCCACTGAAACAATGTTCCTGAAATATCTGCGCGGCATAAATTTTAAATTATCCCCGGTAAAATAATACAATTTATCTTTCAGCACTACTTTATAGTTCTCAAAACTCTCCTTATTCCACTGAATATTTCCCTCCATTGTTTTAGATGTGCAAATTCCAAGAAGGTTAACATAGCACCTGTTTTTCAGGTCTATATCAAGTTTTTGATAATTATTTTCGATAAGGGATTTTGCCTCAAAGTAGTAACTGTCATTTTCGGGATTTTTATTAGCCATTAGAAGGTAATAATAGATTTTCAGCAAAACGCTCTCTAAAGAGTTGTATTTTTCTGTTTCCGCAATGATTTTTTCAAATTCAGTTAATTTTATAATTCGCCCGAGACTGCTTTTCTTATAGTTTTCTTCTGAAAAATTTACGGTACTCAAAAACTGATTTTCAGCCATTATCAGCATTTGAAGATAATACATTACCAGGTATATGTTACTTTGAATTATTGCAGAATATAGTTTTTTCCGTTCATCATTAATGAAATAATGATCATAGATTTCTTCGCAAAATAAGTATCGCTCAATATAATCGTTATACCCTATCTTTTTGCTTCTATATTTTTTTAGAAAATCATATATCAGCAGGTCAGCTTCTTTTTTCAAACCCTTTAAACTAAGTTCTCTTAATAGTACCGTAGACTTTCTTGCATTATCTTTTTTCAGATCACTATGGATCAAAAATTCTTTAGCAGCTGAATAAACACCGGAAGCCATAGAGTTGATAACGGTTTCCTTGAAAGGTTTGCCCGGTTGTAGTTTGCTGTATAGATATTCCTTTGTAAGCTTTGCTGATCCAAACCCCGGAGAGAATTTTTTTAACTCTTTTAGAAGCGGCGTATAATTTCTGCCTCCGTTAAAATACGGGGAGGCAATGAATTTTTCAAACTCTTTCCATTCTTCCCGGGAAAAAGTCTTTAACATTCTGATTAGTCTGTTTTCCTTCATAAAATCCTGTTTAAAAAAATTTGACTAAAATAACTAAAAACGTCTAAAAATACAATTTTTAAGCCTCTGACTTTCGAAAATCTGTTTAAAAAAGGAGAAAATTTTCTTTGCGTGCACATCTTAGTTACACTATTTTCGCATTGCTGCACAGATATTGTGCACTTTAATTAATGAACATACATATTATCAGAATGAAAACAATATTGATAATTTTAGCAGCGGTAATTTTTGCAGTAACATTTTCATACTCACAGATTTCGCCGGGCAGTATAAAAATTGAGTACAAAAACGAAACTCTTGGCGGAAATAGCTCAACAATTATACTCTGTAAAAAGGATAACCTTATAAAACTATACAGAAGCGAGAGCGGTAGATCTTTTACAACAATAATAGATTATTCTGCAAACAGGTACTATGATATTGCTGAAGATAAAGGAAAAACCGGAAATAAATACAGCGCAGTAAATTATGCGGCAATTACAGGAATGTGGCATATCTTATACAACAGCTTAAATGAAACAGTCAGAACATGGCAGCTTCAGCCTGAAAAGCAGTCAGTTGCCGGTAAAATGTGCGATGTATACGATTCCGGCAAGCCTTCAGTTGGCAACGCAAAGATGCAATATATGTTTTACGGCGATATTATGCTTAAGATGGATAAATTGGGTCATTTGATAGAAGCGGTCTCAGTAGATGAATCACCTGTATTTTCAGAAGATGAGTTTACAGTTCCTGCGGATGTTAATTGGCTGTTTGAAAGGTAGTTTTTTACATAACGCAATATTTTGGAATATATAATTCAATTGGAGAATATTTTATAATGTCAATTATTAGTGAGAGCAAAGGTTCAGAGCTTAAAACATCAAAAGGCTACAGGCTTAAGCTTTCTACTCATGCAATGATAAAAAGCCTGCAGGAACTTACCGGAAGTGATGCTGATGTTGTAATAACTCAATCATGCATTTTACTGTATAAACAAATATTGGATAGTAAAGAACAAAAAAAATCAATAATTACAATTCATAACTCATAAGGAGGTATTATGAGAATTATTAAACATAAGAAAACAGTCTTAACTTTGTTTGTTATTTTGTTACCTTTGATACTGCTTTTTTTCAGAATAAATATGAATAGTGAAAGTACTATTTCGATTGTTGATAAGTATGGAAATGAAACAACTATCAATGAAGTAGAATATGAAAACAGGTATATTAAAAAAGAAGATTCTGAGAAAAGTGAGCATAAAAGAGAATTGATAGATGAAAGAATATACAGGGAAGAACTGGACATTTTTTTAAATACTCCGCAGGAACCTGATTTGTTGCCGGTGAATAACTGGGAATTCAAAGGTCCATACGGCGCAAATGTTTCCGGCGGAAACAAGTATTGCGGAATGATAAGAGACCTGGAAGTTGAAGGCGTACCGAGTATTAGGGCTGCAGGCCAAACAGGAGGACTTTTCAAAGTATCATTGATTTTTCCCGTGCCGCTTGCCGATAACCAGGTAACTTCCAGAAACATGGGCGCATTTGCAACTGACCCCAACAATTCACAGGTTATTCTGCTGGGAACAGGCGGTGTTTATAATCCGGGTACCGGGTTATGGAGAACAACAAACGAAGGCGCAAACTGGATGCTTGTTACAGATATTCCGCAAAACGGCTACTTTACTGAAATAAAATATATGACCGGCAGCAGCAGTATAGTGTTAGCTTCTCACAGTTCGGGTTTATACAGGTCAACAAATGGCGGTGTTAACTGGTCTTTAAGATTATCACCTGTATCCGGTTATGCAATTACCTGGCTTGATTTCAGCGCTTCAAATAATAATGTGATCTATGCGGCACGCGCGTTTGACGGAGTGTGGAAATCTACCGACGGCGGTTCGAATTTCAGTAAATTAACAAGCTATCCCCTGACAGGAGCAAATTTTAACTGGGGAACGTTAGCTGTTTCAAATACAAATTCAAATCTTGTTTATGTTTCTGCTACAAATGGAGTTGACCAAACTTCGGGAATTCACAAATCAACAAACGGGGGAGCTAACTGGACTAATATTACCGGCGTTAATATGCATACACAGGGAAAAAGAAACAGCTGTATTTCTGTATCGCCCGTTAATGACCAGCTGGTATTGGTCGGGGGTTTAGGTCTCTACCGTTCAACAAATGGAGGCACAAACTGGTCACTCATTACTTCAGTTCATGCAGATCAATGTGTGATCAAATGGAAAAATAACGGTACGGATGTTTATGTTGGTAATGATGGCGGCTTGGCATTTTCCTCAAATGCGGGTTTAACATTCAGTCATAATGTAAGTATATTCCCGGTTATGGAAGTTTTAAGCGTTGACGTTGCGGCATACAATGGTGGATTTATTTTCTTGTGCGGAAATCAGGATAACTCTATCATTACCAGCCCTAACAACGGAAGTACCTGGAATTATCAGCTGGGAGGGGATGGAGGAAGAGTTTCAATTGACAGGAATAATCCGGCTAACTGGATGTGCCAGGTAAACTCAGGTGATCCTTTTTCGTACAATTACTATTATACAACAAATTCTGGTACAACATGGACTCTTCAATCACCCGGTACGGGATATGGAACCACAGTTACAAACGACCAAACTCCCGGAGTTTTCTGGTATTGTAATCTAAATAATAAGGTTTTCAGGAAAACGGGAGGCATTGCCTCGTCTTGGAACCAGTTGGGAGCTGATTTACCCGAAAACCCGATTTCTGCAATTAATGTAGGCAGGTATATTGCAAATTATGCGCCTGTGTATGCAGTACTGCCAAGTACATCAAATAAGATAAGAGTTTGGGATGGAAGTAACTGGGTTGCCAGGAATTCAGGATTGCCCGCAGCGGCATATATTGGTGATGTAGCTAATCATCCTTTAAATAATAATATTGCAATGTGTTTTACTGCCGGAAATTTTCCCGGTGAGAAAATTTACCGTACAACAAACAGGGGAGTCAACTGGATAAATGTTTCAGGTGATTTTCCTAACTTAACTGTAAAAAGTTTATTAATGCATTCCACTAATAATAATGTAATGTTTGCGTCTGTGCAGTACAACGGTGTTTATAAAACTACCAACGGCGGCACAAACTGGTTCAGATGGATGAACGGGATGCCGTTAACGCTTTGGGTTGAGGCGATGACATATATGGATAGTACCGGTGTCAACGGTAAGTTCTATGTTGTAGCTGCATCACACGGAAGAGGAGTCTGGGTACGTGAATCAGGCGGCGATGACCCGCTTACAGGAACGAACAATAATAATTCGAGTATTCCTGAGAAGTATTCATTGTACCAAAATTATCCCAATCCTTTCAATCCTTCAACAACTATAAAATTTGATCTGCCTGTAAGTGACTTCATCAGCATTCAAATATTTGATATAACCGGCAGGCTGCAAAAAGTGCTGGCTGATAACATGCAGTATGGTGCAGGCAGTCATGAGATCAATTTCAATGCGTCGGATTTTCCAAGCGGAGTTTATTTCTGCCGGTTAACTTCCCCAAGGTTCGCTGATGTTAAGAAGATGATCCTTCTAAAATAATTCTTAATCCTCAATTTCAAAAAAGGCGGGTAAGACCCGCCTTTTTTATTTGTAAAGTTACTCTTAAATTACACCATAATTAACAACCGGGTTATGAAATTGTTAAGAAATATTACCGTTGTTTTAGTTTGTGTGTTTGCTTTCAATGTTTATGCCGATCCGGCTAAAGTTTATATTGAATATGAACATACCTCTAAAAACTCTTCAAATAAAATGATATTTAAGCTGTATAAAGACGGCGATAAATATAAACTTGTCCGGAATCTGAGCGACTCTCCTTCCGAAACAGGTATTGTTACTACATATATTGATGTAACTTCAGGCACGGTTATCAGTGTTACAGAAAAAGATGGCGTGAAAAAGGGTCTGAAAACTGCATGGGTTGATGATTATACATTACTGGGTTTACAGTTCCCGGTTTTTTTCAGGGGTATTCCCCCCGGCAAAGCTTATATGAGCTATAAAAAAACAGATGGCACTGAAACAGTTAACGGTAAAATATGTGATATATATCAGGGTCCTGTTAATATTTTACTGCAAAGCTCAAAATATTATATGTGGGATAGAATTATGCTGAAATTCACTGCCCCGGGTTATGAAACAATTTCAACAACACTCAACGAAGACCCGGTTTTTACTGCCGATGAATTCACCGTTCCGGCTGATGTGCAGTTTTAGAAGCTGATATTTGCTGATTATTTTGATCATACTGAATAATTAATCCTTAAAATATATGAGATCTGTATTGCTTTTATTTTTCCTGTTCATTTTACCCGCGCGAGTTTTGGCGCAGGCAGATTCAAATGAAAATGACCCTTCTAGTTCCCTCCTGTGGGAAATATCACGCAGTGATATCGCGTTTAAATCATATTTGTTCGGTACAAATCACCTCGTCAGCAGCAGTTTCGTTGATACATCTGCAGTAATGCTTGAATGCATTAAGGGCGCCGAAGTTATCATTACAGAAATAGAGAGCATGAAGATCGATACTGCATTCCTTTTGAAAGCCATGAAAATGAAAAAAGATGACTATTACAGTTTTTCTGATACCGATGATGAAGAATATATGATAAATTTTTTCAGAAATAATTCCATGCTGAAAGCCTTTGCGGATATATATTTTGTTTTAAAACCAATGGCTTACTGGCTGATATACTTTTACAGTAATTTCGTAAAGGGTACTTCTACTGATAATTCAGGTTTTACTTCTCTTGATAGTTATTTCATGAAGGAAGCTGAGAGAAAAAACAAAGAATTGATCGGCCTGGAAACCATGGAAGAGCAGATAAGTTATTTTATGGATAGCATAAAGGTTGATACACAATTAAAAATACTTCTGGCAGCAATAAAGGTGCCCCCGGGCGATATGGACAAAGCCAAAATCGTTCTGGATACCTGCTACCTGTCTCAGGATCTTACATGCATGGGCTCTTTCGGGATTTTCGGGAGCAAGTTCACAAAAGAAAACAAGATGTTTATTGATAACCGGAGTTTGCTTTGGGTTAAAAAACTTCCGTCCTTCATCAATTACAGGCCAGCCATGATTGCCGTTGGAGCGGGACATTTACCCGGTGAATATGGACTCATAAGCCTGCTGAAGAATCAGGGATACACTGTCAGACCTGTAAGATTTTGATAGTTTTGCTGATAATTTGCATTATTTTAATAATTACCCCTAAATTCTTCCTTGACTTACTTAAAAAAATCTCGTTATTTACAGCAAATAGAAAGGGAATTATAGAGTAAATTCTTCTGTTTTAACTATTATCCAATCAAATATTCGCGAAATAATGCAAAAAACAAAAATTGCTTCCTTAATGAATCACAGAAGAATTCTGTTCCTTCTATTATTTTTTGCTTCATCCGTAAATCTCCTTTCACAGGGTACCGGAAATAAATACGCAGGTGAGTTCTTAGCTATAGGCGTTGGGGGCAGACCCCTTGGCATGGGCGGAGCTTACGTTTCTTTGGTAAACGATGTTACTGCCGGCTACTGGAATCCAGGTGCGCTTGCTATGCTGAATTATCCGCAATTTTCACTTATGCATGACGAACGCTTTGGCAACCTTGTCAATTACGATTACGGTTCCGTGGCAGTTCCCTGGGGTGTCAACGCTTCGCTGGGATTAAGCGTAATAAGGCTGGGTGTTGATGATGTACCAAATACCAAAAACGCATGGGTTGATCTTAATAATAACGGTTATTTTGATAACGGTGACAGGCTTGATTACAGCCAGGTAAGATTCTTCAATGCAGCTGACTGGGCTTTTATTGCGACTTATTCCAAAAAACACAGCGATAAGCTTTCATACGGTGTGAACCTGAAAGTAATTTCACGCTCAATTGATGATGGCTCCGCATGGGGTATAGGTTTTGATGTCGGCGCTATATATAGTGTATCCCCTAAGTTCCGAATAGGCGCCAACCTGCAGGATATTACCACGACGCTGCTTTCATGGACAACAGGACGCAGAGAGTTGATCACTCCAACAGCCAAAATAGGCGGTTCATACGATATTCCATTTTTCAAAACCGGAAGGATAACGCCGGCGCTGGATTTTGACGTAAGGTTCGAAAACAGAAAGTTCGCTTCACTGGCTTCGGCCGGGCCCGTAAGCTTTGATATGCATGCCGGACTTGAATACGGTTTCAAAGACCTGTTTGCATTAAGAGTCGGTTACAACGATGTTAAACAGTTAACGTTCGGTGCAGGTGTAAAATTACCAAAGCTTAATTTAGATTACTCATTCGCCAAATTTGATGGCTCGGACCAGCTTGGCAATACACACAGAATTTCAGTTACTTTCACGCTTGATGATGAGAAGTTCAAGCGTAAAGGCGAGAAATAAAATTTATATCATAGAATTTTGTACAAATGTCCCGTATTTTTACGGGACATTTTTTTGGAATAAATATTCGTGCCGGCTTCTCGTTCTCGTGCCACGAATAGAGTATTCATACAGGAAAATAAATTCAGGCATGTTTGGATATTCAATACTCAATATATAACACTCATTTCGTGGCACGAATAGCTTTTTATTATTGCAGTAATTATTCTGAGAAGATAATCGTGCCACGAAAATAGACATTAGAAAGATATTTGTATTTCGAGCGGCTGGCTTTTAAACGATTTATCATTGTTTTATTCGTGGCACGATAGGTTTCACATATATATATGCAAACTAAAAGATACCAAAAAGTAATATACTCTATTATACTTGCCATAGCAGTATTATGGTGCGCGGGTATTATCATTGCCCCGTACTGGGCGGGCCATGAGGGCATAAAAGGTGATATATCCGAAGGAATTTATGGATTCTAT
>JBHEKV010000132.1:0-2915 GCA_041859235.1 Ignavibacteria bacterium
GAGTTTTAATGATGAAAATACCAATAATGATTATAATACTGTTTATAAGTAATCCTTTTAATATCAGCAGGGTCTGCTCGCCGATGCGCAGAAAATATTTATGTTTGTAAAGCTGATAATATCTGAAGATAGGTATTATCAATAGTGCGCCAAACATAAAGATCAGGAGCTTTTCAATAAAGGTAAGTTCGGTAAAATATATATCAAAACCCGGGGCTGTAAAATAAAGCGCAAGAATGAACGCAATGAAAGTACAAAGGATATCATTAACTGATAGTATCAGTTTTTTTGCTCCCCACTTTTTTATGAATTCATCCAGCATACTTTAGATAAACCGTTTGTTAACTACAGTTATTTTGTATAAAATTGCTTAATGGTGCTGCAAACATAATCTATCATTTCTTCTGTCATTTCAGGATACATAGGGATCGAAAGAATTTCATCAGCAAATTTTTTAGCTACAGGAAAGTCTTCCGGTTTGTAACCCAAATGTGCGTAAGCCTTCTGCATATGAAGCGGAACAGGATAATGAAGCCCGTTTTGAACACCATTTTTATTCAAATGATCGATTAGCTTTTCCCTGTTCTTAACACGGATAATATATAAATGATAAACAGGGTCAACGTAATCAGGATGCCACGGTGTAACAACTTCTTCAATTCCAAGTTTATTGAATGTTTCAGTATAAAGCTTGGCATTCTTACGGCGCATATCCGTCCACTTTTGTATGTATTTCATCTTTACATTCAGCACGCCTGCCTGAATTTCTTCCATACGGTAATTGTGACCTTCAATATCGTGAATATATTTTTCAATTGAGCCGTGCTGACGGTATTTAAGCATAAAATCATATAAAGCACGGTTATTGGTGGTAACACCTCCGCCTTCGCCGTATGCCCCCAGATTTTTTCCGGGATAGAAGCTGAAAGTACCGATAACTCCAAAACCGCCTATCTTTTTTCCTTTATATGTTGCAAGGTGTGCCTGTGAGCAGTCTTCGACTACATGAAGATTATGCTTTTTTGATATTTCAAGTATTGCATCCATTTCAGCCGGCTGGCCGTATAAATGAACGGGAATTATCGCTTTGGTATTTGGGGTTATTGCAGCTTCAATTTTGCTAACATCTATGTTATAAGTCTTTTCATCATTATCAACAAAAACCGGTTTTGCGTAACACAACGAAACGCCTTCTGCGGTAGCAATATAGGTGTTTACCGGAACAATTACTTCATCGCCCTGCTTTATTCTCAAAGCGTGCATTGCTACGTGAAGAGCATCAGTGCCCGTGCTTAAGCCGATTGCATGATTGACATCATGCATTTTTGCAAAATCATCTTCAAATTTCTTTGCTTTTTTACCGCAAATATATGCTGTATTATCTAATACATCATTAATTTCTGCTAAAATTTCATCTTTAATACCCTTGTACTGTGTTTTCAGGTCTACAAACGGAACGTTCATTAAAAAAGTCTTAACTTTCTATTTTTAAATATACTTAATAAATGTAATTTCTTAAATTTAAAGATAAAAAAATACTTAAAAAACCCAAAATAGTATACTTTTTACGGTATTCAGTTAGATAGTGATTTTCGACTAAGAGAAAGAAATATTTTTAAAAATCAATTAATTTTAACAATTTAAGGAAACTTTGAATCGGCAATGTCGTAAATTCTTCTTTTACAAATACTTGCAAAAAACAATTATTTTTGAATTGAATTAATCTCAATAAAAATTGTATTGAAATATGGGATTAATTTCTACGGTTAATTTATCCTCAATAAAAAATAATGATTTTGCAATTGCTGAATATACGGTTACAATCAGGAACTGGCAAAATATAGAGGCAATAGGTAATGTAAACTATACAGAAGCTTTAATCGTACAGGTACGTATAAAACTTCAGGTAGTATCAGGTGTAACGGCATATTTTGATGAAAATAATTGTTGAGGAGCTGCCTTGAGAATATTTATTAAAATATTTTTGCTGTTATGTATAACTATAAATATAGATAATACACATTGGGTTATACAAAAATCAGGTACACCAAGGCATTTATACGACATTGAAATCAAATCTTCTGATACTCTGTATTGCGCAGGTGAGCATGCAACGGTGACAAAAACAATCAACAGCGGTACAAACTGGGCAGCTCAAACATCATCAATTACGGGAGAATTCACTGGAATATCTTTGATAAATGCAGAAACGGGTTTAGTACTTGGGGGGTAAAGTGATGCGAACCTCAGATGGCGGAATAAACTGGAGTTACATACCAATGGGTTTATTAACAACTCTTGCAGGTTTATATTTTCACGATTCAAATACAGGGGTTACAGTCGGCGATGCTGGCAGATTATACAGAACATCAATGGCGGCGCAACATGTCTTCAGTCAATCAGTACAGAGGTCCCTACAGGTTTTTCTCAGGAGCAGAATTATCCTAACCCATTTAACCCAGAAACGAAGATTAAGTTTAACCTCTCCAATCCCTCCGGGGTAGGGACTGCAGAAGTGAGCTTGGAAATAAATGATAATCTTGACAGAGAAGCAGTAATACTTGTAAATAAAGAGTTAAGAGCTAGAGTATATGAAATTAAATGTGATGGCAGTAATTATCCAAGCGAGGTATATTATTATAGCTTAACTTCAGGTGGTTATTCTGCGGTAAGAAAGATGGTATTGATTAAATGATCAAGCTGCGGATTTTTTCCTGTTAATAATTATAGAAGTTATTACTGAAAGTGAAAGTACCCCCAGTATTACTATTAACGATACATACACCGGTATATGCCAGGATGAATTTACAATAGGTATGAGCATTTTTACGCCCACATAGCATAAAATAATACCAACTCCCTTCTTTACGAACTCAAACTTGTCAGCAACTGCTGAAAGCAAGAAGTACATTGAA
>JBHEKV010000073.1:0-6307 GCA_041859235.1 Ignavibacteria bacterium
TATCTTTTCAAGTATGGCAGTGTGACCCTGCAGGTCAACATCATTACGCAGAATGATATACTCAAGCTCATGCGGTGAGCTGAGGCATTCTTCAACTAAATGAAAGCCTTCAATTAAATACTTGCCGTGCTCAAGCCTGAATTTCTTTTGTTTGAGCGAAGCAAATTGTTTTATTTGGTTTGTGGTTAACAAATTATTTAATTGTTTGATAGCTGCCGGTTAAAAAGATCAACAGCGGAGAACTATGATAAAACTTCTGAAGTCTAAAAGACTTCAGAAGAATTATAATTTCTTTTTACTTTCCTATCAGTTTCAGAAATTCCGTTCTGGTCTTTTCATCTGATTTGAACCTGCCAAGCATTGCCGATGCTGTTGCGACGGAATTCTGTTTTTCAACGCCGCGCATCATCATGCATAAATGAGAGGCTTCGGTAACAACCGCTACGCCTTTGGGCTCGAGTACTTTATTGATCATATCACCTATTTCTCGTGTCATGCGCTCCTGCACCTGCAGGCGGCGGCTGAACATCTCGACCATCCTGGGAAGCTTGCTTAAGCCGACAATTTTGCCGTTGGGTATATACGCTATGTGACATTTGCCGAAAAACGGAAGCAGGTGATGCTCGCATAAACTATAGAAATCGATATCCTTTACAATCACCATTTCATCGTAATGCTCATTGAATATCGCGTTGTTCAGGAGCTTTTCAATATCTTCGCTGTATCCTTTGGTCAGGAATTTATAAGCTTTCGCGACGCGGTTTGGTGTTCTCAGCAATCCTTCCCGATTAGGGTCTTCCCCTATTTCAGCAAGTATGTTGACAACACTTTCTTCAAGTTTTTTTATTGATTCATCGCTGTAATCTACCCTAATGATATTATTATCATCATCCTGGGTAATGCCGTTATTTCTTTTTTTATCAGCCATTTTAAATTGCTCAGTTATTTCCTTTATACTCAACGGAGTTATTGATAGTCTCCCGTATTTTTATTGAATACAATTTCCTGCCGGGTGAATTAATTATACCCTCGATCTGGTTCCAGAATGATACTGCGATATTCTCTGTGGATGGCAGCACACCTTTCATGAAATCAACATCAAGATTCAGGTTCTTATGGTCTACTTTATTTATGATAATTTTCTCAACAAGCAGTTTCAGCTCAGTCAGGTCCATTACATATCCAACTTGCGGATCAACTTCGCCGGCAACAGTTACATCCATTTCATAGTTATGCCCGTGCCCGTTCGGGTTAGAGCACTTTCCGTAGCGTTTAAAATTTTCTTCATCGCTTAGCGCTGGGTCATAAACCCTGTGCGAAGCTGAGAAATGGAACTTGCGGGTTATATAAAGCAAAATTTATGTTTTTAGTTTATTTAGTGCAGATCTGTAATGATAAACAACACTTAAAATTAACAATAAGTTCATCAATATTAAATTCACAAAAATGTAGTAATCAAATCTGCCGATTACTGCTGATAAGCATATCAAAAAAATATGGGTACCAATTGATAAAGAGCTTGCAACGGTAAGGAAAGGTTTATTTTGATACCACAAGCGAAGTTTTTCTTCATTATCAGCAAATCCTTTGATCAGTCGATTATCAATTGCAAAAAATAATTTATCCTGCCAGCCATAAATGAGCATAAATACCCTTTGCAGGAAAATTGTCCATTTATCCTGCTTGATCATATCATCTTCGGTCACATTTTCAAGAATGCGGTTTACAGTATCTTTACCAGTTGACTTTATAAATGATACCTGGTAATATATAAAATATGAACATTGCAGCATGGAAAATATCATGGCAGCTAAGCCCAGCACAATTACATAAGCTGAATTGTACTGCATGTACAAGCTATATGTTATTGCGGAAAAGCTTGTGAGAGTTACAATAAAATCTGAAATGGAATCATAAAACCTGCCGCGGCGTGAGTCGAGCCCTTTTGCGCGTGCAAGCGAGCCGTCAACTTTATCAAGCACATTCTTATAGAATAACAAAACAGCGCCAATAACGGCATATAATTTTACGGATTGAATAATGAGGTACGATGCCGTTACACCAAATATCATGGAAAGCAGTATTACCTGGTGGGGAGTAACTTTGGTGTAATAAAAAAACTTTGTAAGCTGTTTTGAAGTTACAAACAAGTATTGCTGAAGATTAAGAAAAGAATTTTCTTTATTTGTCTTAAGCGTTTTTTCGTATGAGAACTTCTCTTTCGCCTGCACAGTCACTTAAAATTTAAGCTGAATGTTATACTTAATTGATATCACGCGCAGTGTAAACGCAGTTGTTATGCAGGCAATTAAGGGAACAAGTGAGTTCAAAGGAAAATAATTTGCGAGCAAAACAAACACAATTGAGCCGATAAATGAACATGTTGCGTACAGCTGTGATTGCTTAAAGAAAACGGGTACTTCATTGCAAATTACATCACGCATTACGCCGCCAAACACACCCGTTACAACTCCGATGAGTACAGCATTAAACCAGAACACGCCGGCGCTCAAAGCGTAGCTTGTGCCTGCGGCACTAAAGAGTCCGAGGCCCAAAGCATCAAGCAGAGCCAGTATCATAAGCACAGGTTTTGAAAAACTGTTCGATTTTCGGAGCACAAAGATTGAAATTACAGCCAGCGCAAGTATCATAATGGGGTAATTGTAGTTCTGCACCCAGAATAAAGGATAATGATTTATGAGAACATCGCGGAGTGTACCGCCGCCGAAGGCAGTTATCATTGCAACTGAATATGTACCGATAATATCCATCTGCTTCCTCCGGGCTTCAATAATACCCGTGATAGCAAAAGCGAAAATGCCGAGAATTTCGATGGTTTTAAGAAATGCTTCCATTTAACAATTAGCAATGAGCAATGAACAATGAGTAATAGACAATTGAAACCTTTTAATTCTATTGATAATTGCTCATTGTTAATTGATAATTGATTTTTGTACTCCCGGAAGGACTCGAACCCTCACCGGCAGGACCGGAACCTGACGTGCTATCCATTACACTACGGGAGCAGAATTATTCATACCGGTCTGCAAATTTAATGAAAAGTTTACTATGAAACGCTTACTTTAATTGTTCCGTTTACTGTACTGCACAAGAACAAATTGTATTTTAGAACATTGCTGTTTTATACCCTCACCCTTAGCCCCTCTCCCAGAGGGAGAGGGGAGCATATTACTCATTACTTGTTTCTCTTAAAGAAGTTCTTTTTCGAAAAACCCCCAGCCCCTCTCCCACTCCAAAGGAGTCCCTTCGGAAAAGGAAGAGGAGGGATATTCCCTGAGTTTTATGAACTTTCCGATAAACACTTATACTTTTATATATCAATTTCAGATATCATATATACTATTTATATTGGATAAAATTAATTCAGCATATTGAAAAATAAGTTATTCATATATGCCCTCCTGCTCTTCAGCACGGTTTGTTTTAATTGCCGCCAAAAAACTGATGAGCTGACAGATACTCATAACAACAAGCGCCTGCGCGATGTTGTTGTAAGTTATATGTCTGAACCGCTGTTCAGGAATAAAAATTTTGTGCAGCAGGTCACAGGAACCGAAGCGGACCTGAAGCTGTATGACCTTGATGAGAAAACGCTTTACTTCAGCATCAACAAAACGGATTACGACAGCGCGGGAACACTTAACAGACTTACTATTGACAGGAACGCGGTTGAATTCGGGTTTGAGCAAAACGGAGATGTCTTCCTGGGGTCATATACTCTTAAAGGCACCGGCAGAATGCTTTTCAGGTTTCCGAAGAATGACTTTAAACCAGACAGCACGAGGATTATTGCAGTAAAAATGCCCGGAGGCATTGAATACACACAGACTATTAATGAGCTGGCAGATTTCGCAGATGATGTAACTGTGTACGGCGGGAAAAATGACCCTGAAGTAAAGAAGAACAAATACCTTGCAGATCACGGGGCATTTGTTTCCGTGGCGGGGGAGAAAAGTCTGACACGCCTTGTTAAACAAATAGTGAAAGAAGGTTCTTCAGAAGAAGAAACCGCCCAGCGACTTCTTGATTTTGTTACTTCGCAAATTTCTTTCAGTCAGAATGAGGCTTACGGCGGGTACGAAGTGCTGAAAAGGCCTAATGAAGTGCTGATGACAGGTGTATCTGATTGCAGCGGGATGACAGTACTATACGCCTCTCTTCTGGAGCAGGCAGGAATTGATTACCTACTGGTTTATTCGCCCGGACACATTGCAGTTGGTGTTGAAGGAAAATTCAGCAGTACAAACGGGCTGGATTTTTCATTCAAAGGAAAAAAATATTCAATTGCAGAAACTACTGTAAACGGTTTCCAAATAGGAAATACCGTACTTCAGCAGAAAGATATAACTAAAGTGATTTCATTTCTGCAAAGACCGGCGAAAGATTCCAGGTTTATTGATTACAAAACCGGTAAAGAGCTGAACCAGCAGTTTTGATTCAGGTCAGATTTTACCTGCAATATTTTGTTTTACTTTTTTGGGAAGTTTTTCATATACCAGTTCATAAGAGGTTTTTATAAGTTCTTTTAGCTCAGCAGGTTTAAGCCTGCAGCTCTTCTTCACAGCTATCCATTTACTTTTTGCGAGGTATGGTGCGGGTACGATCCCTTCTGTTTCTATCAGCTCTTCAAACTTTTCAGGATCGCTTTTCAGTGACATAATATTTTCAGCGTCGCTATTCATAGCGGCAATTACAAATATTTTTCCGCCCACTTTAAACAGCAAATGGTCTTCCCACTGCACTTCTTCAGTCACACCGGGAAAGCCCATACAATATTCTCTAAGCCAATCTAAATACATATTTATTGAATATTACTGCCCGGCTATGCCGGACAAAGACTCACTCTGCAAAATGAATGCTATATGCTATTTGCTGCCATGTGGGGCAGAATGATTAGACTTATGCGTCAGATAAATTGAAACAGCAATCAGCAAAATACCTATGCTGAGGTAAAGCAGGTTGATCATTTCTCCGTAATGGAAATTTATAGCGTACTTAAAGAACGTAACGATAAGCACCATAATCACAACCTTTGCGATCTTCTCTTTCAGCGCGTCAAGATCGTGAATGATAAGCACTTTTGATGAGGTTTCGTCTTTTTCAGCAACATCAATTTTGCTAATGAAGAGTTCATATAATCCGATACCGAATATAAGGAACACTGTTCCGATGAGGTAATAATCAATAGCCCCAACCAGGTGAGAAACGGCATTTTTGCCAAATTCATCATAGGCTTCAGTACTCGAAAAAGCGTGAGAAAATTCGCCCACAACACCAACAACCTCGATAGTACCCATAACTATCATTATCAGCGCGGAAAATATAGCTGAGATAACGGCAAGAAACACCATATAGCGGCTTTTCCAGAGCAGCTTTTCTATGAATTGCAGCAAATTAGTACCCTCAATTTCCTTAAAAAACAGCAGTTTTTAATAAATTAAGGCAAAGATAATGATTTTATTTAATTTTTGAAAGTTTTTAGCCCGGTTTTCTTATTTTTAGTAACTAAATCTGTTAGAATGTTTAATTTCAGCCTATTGCATTAGTAAAAATGTTTCCATATTTTTACGGAATTATTTTAAAATTTATAAATATTTAAACACTAAGAAGGTAAAATGAAGAAACTACTGACAGTTTTCTTAGGGCTTATTATGTTTGCTGTAAGCTCCTATTCACAAACAGGATTCAATTCGGTTTATTCCAAAGACGGGTATTTTGTTATTGCTGCAGGCGATGGCGGCGCGATATTCATTTCTTATGATGGCGGTGCCAACTTTGGTTCATATCCAAACGCAGGAGCATCCAACTTTAATTCCGTTCATGCAATTAACCAGAAGATATGGCTTGTTGGTGATGGCGGAGCTGTTCAGGTGAGCACAAATGGCGGCGGAAGTTACACAAATTACGGCGTTGGCGGAGCGGATGTAAACGGAGTTTACTTTGCTGATGAAAATACCGGCTGGTTAGTAGGTGCAGGCGGCAGAGTTATGAAATCTGTTAATGGCGGCGCCTCATGGACAGCACAGACAAGCGGTACTGCAAATGACCTCAATGGTGTTAAATTCCTTAACGCAAACACAGGTTATGCATGCGGAAACAACGGAACAGTGATATATACCGTTAACGGTGGTTCTTCTTGGTCAAGTTACTCAACAGGTACAACTACAAACCTTCTTTCAATAGACGCTGTTAACCCTGCAATTGTTGCAACCGGCGCAGACGGCGTTATCGCAGTTTACAATGGTTCAAACTGGTCAATAAAGGATTACAAAAGTGTTGTAAGACC
>JBHEKV010000133.1:0-45266 GCA_041859235.1 Ignavibacteria bacterium
CTCTGATTTTTCTGTGTTTTCCTTTAATTCAAGATCCATTCCGCATTTTGGGCACGTGCCCGGTTTATCTGATATAACTTCAGGATGCATTGGGCAGGTGTATGTTTTGGTAACAGTTGAATCAGTTACAGAATTACCCGATGATTGAGTGTTTTTTTCAGATGAATAAGCAGCGTTAAATGAATAAAATCCAATTAATGTAATAATTGCCGCTGCAAGTATAAATATTTTTGTTTTATTGTTTTTCATGATTTATTATTGTTAGATTAATGTTTTGAATTTTCTTTTTGGTCTTGCGGTAATTTGCAGCAGTCATCAAGATTATTATATGCATCTTTATCTGCTTTTTTATCATTTGCGTCATAGCCTGCCATTGTTATTGCATTTTCTATTTTAGATAAATCCGTTTTGGACTTATCGTAATTTATATGAGCTACTTTATCATTTACAACAACATTAACATCTATTATTCCGGGTACTTTATTTACCGCTTTTTCTATATTTTTCTTGCATGTCTTACATTGCATGGTTGGAAGCTTGATCATTATATGTTCTGCATTTTTATCAGTTGAGGTCTGCATATTTTTATCCATGTTTTTATCCATGTTTTGATTCTGGGTTGTTTGCTGATTATCTTTTTGTTTTTCTGTAGATTCTTTTTTCCCGCAGCCAAATAACAATGATACAGCAATTATCATAATTCCCAAACTGCTGATCATATTAAATATTATTTTTTTCATTTTGTTTTACTCCCGCCGCATATTGCGTGCGTTTTATTAGTTATTAATTAATGTTTATGTTCTGTATTTATTTTATTATCTTTCATATCTTTTAAAATATCCTGGTTTAGGTTTATATTTAATTCATCGTTATTCTCTTTTTTGGGGTTATCACCATGATTTTCGTGTCCTGATGTAAAACCTTTTTGGATCTGTGATTCACTATCGATAAGAAATCCGCCTGATGTAACGACAAGATCACCTTCAGCTAATCCCGATGTTATTGCGTAGAATCCATCCTGTTCATAGCCTATTTGGACTTCTTTTGGTTCATATACACCTTTTTCTTTTTCTATATAAACATAGTTATGTTCACCTGTACGAATTACAGCGTTTTTGGGAACACCAATTGACTGCGTTGCGTAAGTATTGATCTTTACTTTGAGGTACATATCAGGTTTTAACTTCATATCTTTATTTGAAACATCAATGCGGACTTCAAGTGTTCTGGATTCAGGATTAAATACCGGATTTATAAAATTTATCTTAGCCCTCATAACTTCATTGGGATATGCTGTTGAATAAATTTCAGCGGTCTGACCGCTTTTGATATACTGCATATCAGATTCATATACATTTGCTATTACCCAGACCGAAGTAAGATCAGCTACATCATAGATATCCTCACCGGCCATTGCCCAGTGACCAACGTGAACGTATTTTTTGGTAATGATACCCGAGTATTTGGAATATTGAATTGTGGTTGTTTTTACGTTTCTTGTCCTTTCAAGTTCGTCTATTTGGGAATAAGTCATTTCCCAAAGAATCAATCTTTCCCTGGAGGATGTCACGAGGCTCTGCGCCTGTTCAATTGCAAGCCTGTTTCCGCTGGTTTTAACCTGATTAAAGTTATCAAGGGCCAGAAGATATTCATTCTGGGTAGAAACGAGCTCTGGTGAATAAATTTCAAGGACTTTCTGACCCTTTCGTACCATTTCACCTTCAAAGGAAACGAACATTTTGACAATTTTACCCGATACAGCAGTGGAAATATGAGCAAATTTGCTTTCATTTATCTTTACATATCCGTTAAACGTCTTTTCACCCTGGAATTGCATGGTCTTGACCCGTTCAGTTTGAACATTAGCAAGCACTTGCTGTGATGGAGATAACTTTACGGAACTGATATCTGCACCGTCAAGATCGTGATCTGATTGCTCTTCCTGATCAATTTCGCCTTTTTTTACTAGATCCATTCCGCATATGGGACATTGTCCGGGTCTATCCTGAATAATCTGAGGATGCATGGGACAGGTGTACACTTCTTTATCCGTGGTTACAGAATCATTTTTTTGTATGAATGTAACATATCCCCAGTATCCGCCTGCAATTACAAGAAGTACAGCAAATACACCTACTATTATTTTTATTGTTTTATTCATAATACTTTATTAAATACTTTAATTTTTCAGATTTAATCCTGTCGTTTTTTCCAGTTCTGCAATCATTTTTAAATACATTGTTACTGATTCATAATACATAATTCTAGATTCCTGGTACATCCTGTATGCATCCAACAGATCAAGAAATCCTCCCATATTTGTTTCATATGAATATTGCGCCGATTTCATAGTATTTTCAGTCTGCGGTATTTGAACTCCATAATAAAACCTCATGGTTTCTTTAAGAGATACCATGTTATTCACTATTGCTGTTACTTCATTTCTTATATCGTTTTTCTTAACGCTCAATTCATCGGTGGTGCTCCTGATAATGACTTCGTTCCTTTTAATTGCATGATCATATTTACCGCTTGACCACGGCGCAAAGGGAATATTGACCCCAACCATAAATGCAAATGCGTTCTTTTCTTCAAATGGCAGAATTTTATATCCAAGCTTGATATTAAAATCGGGTAATCTTTCAATTTTAGCCATTTCAAGATCGGTTTGATTCATAATGATCTTATTCTTTAATGTTTTGATATCGGGTCTGTGTTCAAATGCATAATCAATAAGTTTTTCCGTTTTAGATGCGTTTACATTAAAACTCTCCCGGTCAAGTAAATAATCATTGTCAATATCAGCAAAGTTTATTCTTGTATTTTCATCAACAACAATTTTAGTAAGTTTTGTCAATTCTGAAAATATATTTTTTCTCTGCTGTTTTAAAATAAAATCCTCGTTCTCTAAGCGGGACATTTCTATCTGTGATTTGAAAACTTCCTGCTGCATGCCTTTGCCAACCATATACTGCGCTTCTGCTGCAGCAATGAATGTCTTTATTAAAAGCCGGTTATCGGTATTGATCTGTATTTTATTATTTAAAAGGTAAAGGTCATAGTAGTTCATCTTTATCATATTCATAATGTCAATTGCCATCCCCAGTCTTTCACTCTGCATCATTGCTTTGGAATCAAGGACAGCCTTTTTCTGCAATGCAAGTTTACCAGGGAAAGGGAACATTTGGGATATATAAAAATTTATCATTCCAACCCTGCTGAAATCGCTCATAATATCATCCAGTTCAAACTCTAACATAGGATCAGGCAGATATGTTTTTTCTTCAGCTTGTGAATTTGAAACATCAATTTTTGTCTGCATCGCAGTAAGCTCAGGATTATTATTCACCGCTGCAAACAATAACTGGTTCAATGTAAATACCTCTGACTTCCCGAATGAATTATAGAAAGAGGTATCTTTTAGACTTTGCCTGGTCTGGATTGTCAGCAAAGAATCGATTATCTTTAACGAGGAATTAAACCTGTAAAGTGAATCTTTCTGCAAATAATTATCAAAACCACTCTGTGCTCTGGTTTGTATAGTCATTAGCAAAACACAAATTATGAAACATATTATGTATTTAGACATGATCTTTTAATCTCATTTAAAAAACAACAAATAAAATAATTTGTAAAAATTATTCTACAATAAATCCAGGAATAGAAATGAGATTAATTTAGATTAAAAGAGAGGATGTGAATACAGTGATGTCAATTTCAGGCAGATGAGATTTATAAGGTAAAAAATGCAGAGATATATTATAAAAACTGCTTAAGTGATCAGAAAATGTAAAATATAAAGCAATCTTTGATACAGCGGTATGTTCTTGTCCTGTGTTAAAGTTCATCAGGGTATTAGAATTAGAAAGTTCAGTTGTTTCTTCGCTGCAGCATTTAGTTCTTTCCTGTGTCAGGCTGATGCCATCAAATTTTTCATGGTCATTGTGCGTGCACTCGCAAGATCTGCTATCATCTGACATTTCACAAAACATCAACTGTGTAGCATAGCTGAAATTAGAGCATAACAGCATGAGCGAAAGTGCAGCTATAAAATATTTCTTAAATGCGTTTTTCACATTATAAAGTTAGCCGTTTTTCTTACAAAAATCAATAGCTATTATCAAGAACCTGATTATATTGTATATAGTTTCACTTGGATAGTTTTCGATTGAATTAACACCTTGAAAATGACCTAAAAACCCTTAATTTTGTATATATGTAAAGTTAATTTCATTCAATTTTTAAGGGATTAAGTGAAGAATACCAAGATACTGCTACTGATTTCCATTGCTGTAATTTTTGGAGTTAACTTACTTTCAGGTTCAATAAACTCTTATTACTATCAAATAATTATATATTGCGGAATTAACATTGTACTCGCAACAAGTCTGAACCTCATCAACGGATACACAGGTCAGTTCTCGCTTGGGCATGCTGGATTCATGGCAATTGGCGCGTATGTTTCAGCAGCGCTAAGTACTTACTTCGCCCCTACACTGTTATCACTTTTTGGTGATGGTGTATTCGGCAGATCAATTTGGTTCATATCTGTACTCGCAATTGGCGGCGGCGGAGCCGCTTTAGCAGGAATTATTGTTGGTGTTCCTTCGCTCAGGTTAAAAGGAGATTATCTAGCCATAACAACACTTGGCTTCAGCGAAATAATCAGAGTAATAATTCAGAATCTGAGCGTCATTGGCGCATCACAGGGATTCCGCGGAGTATACATTTATGATAACGGCGTAAGAAGCCTTGAAATGGTACCCGAGCTTAGTAATGTATCTTACAGATTTTATGATATACCTAAATATACTGATTTCTTCTGGGCATTTTTGATAGTCGCAGTAATTATTTTCGGTATAACCAACCTGATGAGGTCAACTTATGGCCGCGGATTCATTGCCGTAAAAGATGATGAGATCGCAGCAGAAGCAATGGGAATAAACACTACCAAGTTTAAAGTTAACGCGTTTGTTATCGGAGCGTTTTTTGCAGGTGTCGCAGGCGGCTTATATGCCCACTTCCTGCAGTACATCAACCCTGAGGATTTTAACTTCCTTAAATCAGTTGAAATAGTCGCAATGGTAATACTCGGCGGAATGGGATCTACATTGGGAGTGGTTATTGCAGCTATTGTACTGACTGTACTGCCTGAGCTTTTAAGAGATGTACAGCAGTACAGAATGATAATATACGCATTACTTTTGATTGTAATGATGCTACTCAGGCCGCAGGGATTGTTTGGAATTAAGCTTGAGCGGAAAAAGAAAAAGATCACTCCTGAACAGGCGCCTGATGTTACTTTAAAAGATTAATAAATACAGCATATTGGAAATACTCACATTAAATAATTGTACAATAAAATTTGGCGGTTTAACAGCGGTCGATTCACTTGACGCGGTTGTCAGGCAAAATGAACTTGTCGGACTGATCGGTCCAAATGGCGCCGGAAAGACTACTGTATTCAATATTATTACGGGAGTATATGACCCCACTGACGGCGATGTATTATTTAACGGTGAAAGTATCGTGAAGTATAAGCCGTATCAGGTAACGCATAAAGGTATCGCAAGAACGTTTCAGAATATACGGCTATGCCAGAGCTTATCTGTTAAAGATAATGTAAGGGTATCATATAACAACAGCTGTAAATCAAAGCTCTTCAGCTCAGTTTTTCAGATAGGGAATTATCACAAGGAAGAGAAAGAAATTGATGATGAAATTCACACACTGCTGGAGATATTCGATCTGCATGTGGATAAGGATGAATACGCCAAAAACCTGCCCTACGGCGATCAGAGAAAACTTGAAATTGTAAGAGCGCTTGCAACAAAACCCAAGCTGCTTTTGCTTGATGAACCCGCAGCGGGAATGAACCCATCTGAGAAAAAAGACCTGATGAAGCTTATTCAGACAGTTAAAGATAAGTTCAATATTTCTATATTGCTTGTAGAGCATGATATGAACGTAGTTATGGGTATTTGCGAGCGGATATATGTTATAGATTACGGTAAGAAAATTGCCGAAGGTAAACCGGCTGAGATACAGAAAGATCCAAAAGTTATTGAAGCATACTTAGGAGAACCGGCTAAAAAATAAGATGTTAAAAGTAGAAAACCTGCAGGTAAATTACGGCGCAATTAATGCTATAAAGGGAATTTCAATAGAAGTTCCTGAAAGATCCATTATAACGCTTATTGGAGCAAATGGTGCCGGAAAAACTACGACACTTCGGGCGATCTCAAATATCGTAAAAGCAGCCGAAGGCAGCAAAGTCATATATGGAGGCAAAGATATAACCGGGGAGCCGGCCCATAAAATTGTTGAAATGGGATTGTGCCAGGTACCCGAAGGAAGGCTGATATTTGCCAATCTTACGGTTAAAGAAAACCTTGATATGGGTGCTTATTTACGAAAAGATAAAGAGAACTTCAGCAAAGATCTTGATTTCATTTTCGGAATTTTCCCAAGGCTTAAGGAAAGAATAAAACAGCCCGGCGGCACGCTTTCAGGCGGCGAGCAGCAGATGCTTGCAATATCAAGGGCATTAATGTCGAAACCAAAAATGCTTCTTTTGGATGAACCTTCACTTGGTATTGCTCCCCTGCTAACCAAAACCATTTTTGAGAAAATAGTCGAGATAAATAAAACACTGGGAATGACAATTTTACTTGTGGAGCAGAATGCAAATCTTGCGCTTTCAGTGGCAAACTATGGTTATGTACTGGAAACAGGAAGGATAATTCTTGAAGGACCCGCAAAAGAACTTGAAAGCAATCCCGAAGTAAGAAAAGCATACTTAGGAGAAGCATGATAGAATGCGGATTGCGGAATGATGATTTCGGAATGGTATTCAATTACTGGATTTTTCGAAAGGCATAATTAATCAATAATCAATAATATATCTTTTTTGTTTATGACCCCGCAAGAACTAAAAGACAAAAGTAAAAAACTAGCTTTAAGAATCTTCAAATTAACTGATTCATTGCCAAATACTAAAGCTGCAAATGTAATTGCAAATCAAATACTGCGTTCTTCAACTTCAGTGGGAGCAAATTACAGATCAGCATGCCGGGCCAGATCAAAAGCAGATTTTATATCCAAGATTACTGTTGTAGAGGAAGAAGCCGATGAAACATTGTTCTGGCTTGAACTGATTCACGAATCAGGAATGATAAAATATGAAAGATTGAGAACTTTGATGAAAGATGCTGATGAATTGGTTGCAATTTTTACCAGCAGTGGCAAAACTGCAAAGATCAATAATCCGAAAACCACAATCCGAAATCCGAAATCTAAATAATTCTTCAAAAATAAAACACTTTTTACCAAAATAAAATAAACAACAAAGATGAAATTCGCTGACGGAATATCCAGACTGGGAACAGAAACAGCATTTGAGGTCCTTGCAAAAGCCAAAGCCCTCGAGGCAGAAGGCAAAAATATTATACATTTACAAATTGGTGAACCCGACTTCCCTACTCCAAAAAATATTTGTGATGCGGCAGTAAGATCAATACAGGCCGGTGATACTCACTACACCGGCGCAGCCGGTACACCTGAACTAAGGAAAGTTATTGCTGAGTATGTTTCAAGAACTCGCGGTGTGGATTTTACTGCTGATAATGTAGTAATGACCCCGGGTGCAAAACCCATTATGTTTTTTGTCATTCTTGCATTATTGCAGCATGGCGATGAAGCTATGTACCCAAATCCCGGCTTCCCTATTTATGAATCAATGATCAACTTCACCGGCGCCAAAGCTGTGCCTATCCCTTTGACTCAGGAAAATAATTTCAATATCGATCTGAAAGAATTTGAAAAGAATGTAACGGATAAAACAAGGCTTGTGATCATCAATACCCCGGGCAATCCAACAGGAAAAACAATTCCAAGAAAAGATATCGAAGCAATTGCTGAAATACTGAAAAACAGAGATTGCATGATACTTTCTGACGAAATTTATTCAAGGATATGCTATGACGGCGCTGAATCATTTTCGATATCAAAACTGCCCGGCTATAAAGATAGAACCATAATACTAGATGGTTTTTCTAAAACATACGCAATGACAGGATGGAGAGCCGGTTACGGAATAATGAACACAGAGCTTGCTCCTGTTATCACCAAGCTAATGGTTAACAGCAATTCATGCAATAACGCGTTTGTTCAGAAAGGCTGCATTGAAGCATTGACAGGACCGCAGGATGCAGTTGACGCGATTGTTGCTGAGTTTGACAGAAGGAGACATATCATAGTTGAGGGCCTGAATTCAATAAAAGGATTCAACTGCTCAACTCCTGACGGTGCCTTTTACGCTTTTCCTAACATAACAGGAACCGGTTACAAATCAAAGGAGCTGGCTGATAAATTACTTTATGAAGCAGGTGTAGCATGCTTATCAGGTACTTCATTTGGTTCATATGGCGAAGGTTACATAAGATTCTCGTACGCAAATTCAGTTGAAAATATTAACGAAGCTATAAAAAGGATTAAAAAAGTATTAGCGTAATCTATCTAAAAAGACCCTCCCCTAATCGGGAGGGTTTTTGTTTTACAATTTGTTACAATTCACGTATTAACTCAGTATTTGATTTTTTTGTATTTTTCTGCAATTTTGTATTACACCTAAATAGAAAAATATTATGAAAAACGCTCTCTTAGCACTGATCATTTTTCTGCTTTTTATGCCCTTGTTCAGCGATACTTTTTCAGGACAAGTATATTTAGACCAGATAAAGGAAGTTAAGTTTTCCACTGAGCCATATGATATAATATTGCATGAAAATATTGCCTATGTACTTACTTCCGGCTCAGCGTTTTCAATCACAACAGCTGACCCCTACAACCTGACAAGCACAGAGATAAAACCAGTCAGCGGTGCTGCAAGCATTGCGTTCATAGGCCATTATTGTTATGCTCTTTATTCAGATGGAGTTATTGTTGTATACGATTTCGCAAAATACCCTGTTGCAAAAAAAACTCAGATAAATACAAACGGAAGGATAAAGAAGATAGTTATTGATAACGGGTATTTATACGCCATAAACCTGGACGCAGGAATGCAGGTTTATGATGTTAATATTGCTGATTTCCCGGTATATAAAAGTACCCAGGCTATCCCTTTTAATGCAAACGGAATATTCGTGACAAACAGCAAAGCATATATATCCAGTTCAAGCGGGCAATTATCTATCATCAACGTAGCGGATAAGTCCTCAATGCAGATCGTTGGCTCATACAGCTCAGGCACCAGCTTTTTTGAGCCTTATGTGGACGGAAACACTGCATACGTGCCGCAGGGTTCAACCGGCGTGCAGGTACTGGATGTTTCTAAACTGCCAAATCCTGAATGGAAATTTAATCTCTTCGGAAGGAAAAACTCACACCAGGTGGTCGCTTCCAATTTCTATGTTTGGGTTGCTGATGATAAGTCAATTGAAGGTTTTTATAATGATTCGCCCGCATCCTATTACTTTGCGGGAAATTATAAATTCCCAGATAAAATAAACCGCATCGCGGTTGTTGATGGAAAGTATATTTATGTTACTACTAAGGATAAAAAACTGAAGATATTGAAGATAGATTATAAGTATTGATCTCAGCGAATCAGCTTATATCACACTCCCCCATACATCTTCACAACATTACCCCTGAACGATCTAGCGCCATCACCTACCAAAAATAAACAGGTTTCGGCAATTTCCTGCGGGCTGACCCAGGTCGAAAAATCCTGGTTCTGCATACTTTCACGGTTTGCGGGAGTATCAATAACGCTTGGTATTATGGAATTGAACGTAATATTATCAGCTTTATGTTCTTCGGCAAGAGTTTGCATAAGGTTTATTACACCCGCTTTGCTGAATGAATAAGCAAACTTGCCGGCAGTTGTTTCAACTGCGGGCTTGGCACCGATTGAAACAACCCTGCCAAAGTTACTTATTTTAAAATAAGCTAAAACGTGTTTTGTGAAGTTAAAAGTAGTATAGAAGTTCAGCATAAGCTGCTGCTCAATAAGCTTTTTATCAGTATCAGCAATCAGCTTTTTGGGGTGATATCCGCCTACTGTATTGATAAGAAAATCTATTCGTTTTTCCTGTTTCACGACGTTGTCGCAGAATTCCTTTACTTCATCCTCATTAGTTGCATCACAGGGCAGACCGTAACGCTTTGGGAGTCCATTAAACTCGCTTTCCTCAGTCTGTTCAAAAGCCTTCATAAATTCAGGCATTGAGCGTACCGGGACATACACTTTCATCCCCTGAGCCGCGAAATGATTAACGATTACCCTGCCTAATGCTCCTGTACCACCTGTTACAATTGCTACTTTATCGTTGAACATATTTATGCTCTAGTTTTCTTTGTTGCCACGACCTTTAGGTCGTGGTTTTTAAGATTAAAATAAACGGCTTTAGCCGCTAACTGATTTTCATTATTTTAGGGGCTGAAGCCCCTTGTGATGCTGTCCAGGTTCCACGACCTAAAGGTCGTGGCAAATATGATTAATCCATTTTCCGCAATTAAATAATCTGAAGGAAATGAATTCATATAAAGGTAATTCCTTTAAGTGAATAAATGCATTTTCAAAAAGTTTGCGCTTCATTTTTCTTTAAGCCTGGCAAATTTTACCTAGGATCACATCCTTTGTTGAACCTGTTACGCGGTTCATATTTGCCGGATTCCCGGCAATGCATTCATTAGCTAATACCGCAAACAGAATGGCTTCCTTGTTTTGTGCTGTTATTCCGTTTATTTTAAGTTTGCTTAATTTTACACCTTTAAAATAATTTTTTAAGGAGTGCATAAGCAAAGGATTATGAGCTCCCCCGCCGCTGACTATAAGTTCATCAATTCTGCAATCAGATTCGATAAAATTCCTGTAATTATGCCAAATACTATATGCGGTGAATTCAGTGACAGTTCTGATAAGATCATATTTATTCACGTGATTGAATTTCTTTAAGAGCTTCTTCTGGAATTCCATTCCGTAATGCTCCCTTCCGGTCGATTTTGGAGGCGCAGCCCGGTAGGCGCTATCCATTAGAAGGAAATTAAATAGTTCAGTATTGAGCGTACCTTTTTTGGCAACTAGACTGTTCCTGTCATACTTCTTCTTAAACAGGTGATACATAAGCCCGTCAATTATCATATTTCCCGGACCTGTATCAAAAGCAAAAACATCCTGCTTACGGGCATTTTTTTTCAGTACCGTAATATTTGCTATACCGCCAATATTAAGCAATGCGCGGTTTTTGCTTTTGTGGGTGAAAAGGATATGATCAAGGTATGGCACAAGCGGCGCGCCATCGCCGTCAATGGCACAATCAGCTATCCTGAAATCACCAACGGTTGTTATACCCGTTAAGTTCGCGATAATAGCCGGGTCACCAATTTGTAATGTTGATTTCACCCTGTATCCATTGTAACTATCCTTTTCAGGCAGGTGGTGAATTGTCTGCCCATGTGAACCTATCAGATCAACTGATTCATGCTGCAATCTGTTTCTTTTCATGAGCTTCAGCACGGCATCAGAAAACAATGCCCCGATAATTACATTAAGTCTTGTTATTTCTTCTATCTTTGCGGTCTTTTTATCGGAATTCTTGAAAATGGCAAGCCTGACCTGCTGCGGAATTGCAAGTTCAGTGAAATCAATTACCTTAATTTTTGTTTCTAAGCCATTTCCTGTAATCAGCAGCAGCACGGCATCGATTGCATCAACAGATGTCCCTGAAAGGAGTCCTATAACAGTCCGTTTATTCTTCTTAAGTAAATTCAGTAATTTTTTGTTCATAATACTGCAAATTTATCCATAAAATGCTGAATAAACTACACAATTAGTGTCAATTAGCCAAAGTGCCATTTTCTAAATTTATGACAAAAAAGAGTGCATTGAACGAAAATCTAAATAAAGCTATATTTGCCGATAACTAATTTATAAATATGGAATTTAAGGTAAATAAAATTGACGCGGTAAAACAGGAAGTTGAGTTTGAATTAACATACTCTGATCTGGCTCCTCATTTTGAAAAGGCATTTCAAAAATATCAAAAAAAGGCTGAAATCCCCGGTTTTCGAAAGGGAAAAGCTCCTGTTTCGATGATAAAACGGATGTATGGAGATATGATCGAACAGGCTTCACTTGAAGATGTTGCTAATGAAGTATACAAGAATTATCTGGATGAGAACAAGGTTCAGCCGCTGGGCGAAGCACAGATGGTTGATATGGATTACGAAGCCAAACAGATCTTCAAATTCAAGATAAAATACGAAGTAAAGCCAGATTTTGAACTGGCAGATTATAAAGGTGTTGAAGTCAACAGGACAATTCACAATGTTGACGAGAAAATGATTGACGATGAAGTAAAATATCTTCAGTCCAAACACGTCACATATGAAGAAGCACCTAAAGCAGACGGAGATGAATTCACAATTACAATGGATGTGCAGAAACTGGACGATTCGGGAATTGAACTCATCGGTCAGGGTGATAAAGATGTTAGGTTTTACCTAAACGACCCGCAGATAAATAAAGAATTCAAGGAACAGCTTGAAGAAGTTGCAGTTGGCGAAGAAAGAATACTGAATCTTCCGGCACAGGAAGAGGGAAAGACAGAAAAATATAAGGTCCTCTGCAAAAAAGTTGAAAAGGTCGTTTTCCCGGAGTTAAACGAAGAGTTCTTTAAGAATATATATAAAGATGAAGATATAAAGACTGTTGAAGCTTTCAGGGAAAAAGTGAAAACTGATCTTGAAGGAATATACAAAAATATAGGTGACCAGGAAATAAGGAACAATATTGTTAATGAATTGATTAAACTAAATGATGTCACTGTTCCGGACGCGCTGGTTGAAAATATCCTCAATTCATACGTAGAAGATGTTAAGAACCAGAACCCCAAACGCCAGCTTCCTAAGGAATTTGACGAAGAAGAGTACAGGAAGCAGAAACGCGTTGATGCTATACTCCAGGTAAAATGGTATCTTATAAGGGATAAGATCATAGAAGCAGAAAAAATGGAAGTTACCGATAAGGATATTGAGCCGGTTATAGAAGCTGACGCGAAGAAATACAATCTGCCGGTTGATAAGATAAAAAGCGTTTATGAAAACAATCCTGATGTAAAATACAGGGTACTAGATGATAAGCTGATGAACTTCCTTATAGAGAATGCAAAGATAAAGGACGTGGAAAAGCACGACCATTCACACGATGACCATTACCACGACCATGACCATAAACATGATAGCGAAGAAACAAAAAAAGAAACAAAACCAAAAAAACCAAGAAAGAAAAAGGCTGAATAAGCCCGTAATCTTTTGATCTCAATCAGAATTCGGTTAATTCCATAATTAGAACAACATAAATGAATTATCAGAAAATAATATCCGGCAATAAGCTGGAAATTGAAAAGGGCCTCAATGTTACAAATCAGTTAGTACCGATGGTGGTAGAGCAAACCGCCAGGGGTGAAAGAGGTATGGATATTTATTCAAGACTGCTGAGAGAAAGAATAATTTTCCTCGGTTTCCCGGTAGATGACCATACAGCAAGCCTGGTAATAGCCCAGTTATTATTCCTGGAGTCTGAAGACGCGGATAAAGATGTAATGGTATATATCAACTCACCCGGCGGCAGCGTAAGCGCCGGCCTGGCTATTTACGATACCATGCAGTACATTAAGCCTAATGTTGCTACAATTTGCACGGGAATGGCAGCTTCAATGGGCGCTGTATTACTTGCAGGCGGTACCAGCGGAAAAAGGACTTCTCTGCCCCACTCAAAAATTATGATACATCAGCCTTTAGGCGGCACACAGGGACAAGCTACTGATATCGAAATTTACACAAAAGAAATGATAAAGACCCGTGACGCGCTGTATAATATACTTTCAAGGCATACCGGCAAGGATTTTGAAACCATTAAACGTGACTGCGACAGGGATAACTTCATGTCTGCTGAAGAAGCAAAAGAATACGGATTGATAGACAATATACTTGAAAAGAGAATTATTGATAAGAAGTGATAGTTCAAAATTTAGCTTAAACGAAAAAGGATACTTTCATAGAAAGTATCCTTTTTTTATTTCAAATCTCAGATATAACAAATCTTTACTTCTGCTTAATTGTTTCCTTTTCGTCAGCTTCGCTTTCAGATTTATTTTTAGTTGAATCCTTTTTCGTTGCCCTGCATATACGGTTACCTGAATCATCATCTTTACTTAAATTATCGTCAACCCTCTCATTAGCCTTCTGTTCCTGGTTTACATTAGGTGACTCTTCATCAATCAGAATATTCTTTTTCTCATCAGAGACTTTCTTCTTTGGCTGATTGACATCTTTCTTCATTTCACTTTTTGTTTCAGTCTTAAAATCACTCTTTGATTCTTTTTTCATAATAACGCCGTCTTCTTTTCTTTCACCCTTAACATCAACACCTTTATCTTTATCAAGATCAACTGAGCGCTGCATTTCGATCCTTTGTTCTTCGCTTACCCTGTCAGGCTTCAATTCAGGAACGATAGTTCTTCCGGGGTCAGGTTTCGCAAAATAATCCGTGGAAGTTTCAGTAGGCGCTGGAGTATAATCACCGCTCTTGGTATCTTCGGGGTTTACCGCGCTGTACTCTTTTGGATAATTGCTGCTTATATCTTCGCCGTCTTTCTTCATATAAATTATCAGGTCACCCTGATTTGTAGAAGAAACAAATTGCTGAGTATTTGAAGTATCGCTTTGGTTCAGTTTGGAAAAGTATCCGAAGTAAACCACAACAGCAACAAGCAAAACAACGGTTAAGCCAAGCGCAGGTACAAAAGAAGGCCTGAACAGGTTTTCAAGCCAGCTTTTCTTAGCCGGCTGATGTTTTATTACCGGTTGAGTTACCGCACCGGTAAATTTAACGGCGGGATTTTCAGCTTCCCTGATCCTGCGTAAAAGACGGTCCTCAAAATCCTGCTTCGCTTTTACGCGGGGCAAGGTCCTGAGCTGATCTCTTAAAGCCTTATATTTTTCGTCTTCCTGTAACATTGTTTTCCTCCTTTAAAGGAGATGGTAAATCCTGTTTTTATTCTTCTTTGTAAATATCTTTCAGGAGCTCCTGCAGTTTTTCTCTGCCCCTGTTGATCCTTGATTTCACAGTTCCCATCGGCAGTCCTGTCATATCCACAATCTCTTCATATGAAAAATCTTCTATATCTCTAAGTATTACCAGTTCCCTGTAATTTTCGTTAATCTTATCAAGCGCATTTTGTATATGAGCGCTCAAAAACTTTGAGTTCGCGTCAACCTCGGGTCCGCCGTATGCCTCATCCGGCAGATCAAAATCTTTGTTCTCATCATCATAAACATCGCTGATCGAAAATGTCTTATACTTCTGCTGTTTTACTATCTTTGTTTTCGCCAGGTTGATAGCAATAGTGTATATCCATGTCGAAAACTTAGCTATTTCCTTGTACAGATGTTTTGATGTATAAACCTTGACAAAAGTATCCTGAACAATGTCGTCACACTCATCATAGCTGCCAACATAGCGGTATATATAGTTAGTAAGCCTGTCTTTATACCTGGCAACTATTTCGTTGTATGCGGTTATATCGCCTTCCTGAAAATTGAAGATCAGTTCTTCATCTGTCAGTTTCTTTGTATTTATTCCTTCTTTCGAAGGCGCCATCTGTACCCTATTAATTTAACGAAAAAATTGGTTTTTTGTTCCGGTTATTCAAAAATTAAGCATTTATGAGCTCATCTACAAGAGATGTCATTAATATCTTCGCGTCAAGCATACTGGTTTTCAGCTTCTTATCAGTATCAATTATCCTGTCAAAACTGCCTTCTAATGCATTGATATTAAGTAATTTATGGTAATTTTTTGCGAATTTTACCCTGTCTCCCCACATCTTGTATTTTTGGTAGATCAGCCTGCTATCCATCGATTCCATTCCCCGGGTCTTGAAAGACAGCATATCCATGTAATAATTGCTGATCAATGAAAGTAAATATACTTCATTTAAACCTTTTGTATTAAGCAAATTATTAAGGATAGTAAAAGCCCTGTTACGGTCCTTTTTTACAATGGATATCATAAGTTCTTCAGGGCTGTAATCCCTGTCATACCCTATAAACTGCAGGATTATCTCTTTAGTAAGCACCGGTTCCCTATCTTCAAAGTCAAAGTTGCTTACTTTTTCAATTTCAGAGCTCAGCACATCAAAGGAGGAAGGAATTGAGTTAATGAATAGATCCAGCGCATCGGTATTTATTGAAATTCCATGCGAATCAAATTCCTGCTTCACCCAATCGTACAGCTCTCTATGCGGCAGCTCTGAAAAGTCATAAAAATCAATACCTTTGATCTGGTCAAGTTTTTTTTCATAGACAAAAGATGTATCAAAGGCGTAAAGAACACATGAATCTTCTGAACTTTTTTTTGAAAGTTCTATGAATTCACTCAATTTTCGTGAATACTTTTCGCAGCGTTTTACGATCACAAGTTTTTGCGATGAAAAAAGCGAAGCACCGCCGGCTGTAAGGTCAAAAAGTTCCTGCATCGGGGTTTCATCAGCATATTTAAGGAAGAAGTTCTCTTTGCTCCCGCTGGAACCGAATAACTTCTCCCTTAAAATCTCTCCAGCCTTCAGCAGAAAATAATTATCAACTGAGGCAATATAATAGGCATTTCTCATTTTTCCTGAAGATATTTCTTTCCTGAAATCGAGAAATGTAAGCATAGTACTGAACTTTAGATTATTTAAATGATACTTTCTGAATTACAACTTTTTCAAGCGGATTGTCTCTTTCGTCTCTCTTAACATTTTCAATTTTCAAAGCGATATCCATCCCTTTTGTTACCTTACCGAAAACTGTATATTGTCCGTCCAGGTGTGATGCTTCGCCTGTAACGATGTAAAACTGGCTTCCGCTGGATTCTTTCTTAGGATTAACCGCGTCACCTAATCTTGCGCCTGCAATTGAGCCTTTTTCATGTTTTCCTTTAATTTCTGCCTGGATCGTGTATCCGGGTCCGCCCTGACCATCATTAGACCTGTCATTATCTTTTGAATTTGGGTCGCCGCCCTGTATCATGAATCCCGGAATAACTCTGTGGAAAGTAGTGCCTTCATAAAATCCCGATTTTACAAGTTTTTTGAAGTTAGCAACATGCAGAGGAGCGTCCTTTTCATTAAGTTCAATTTCAATATCTCCCATGCTTGTTTTTAAGACTACTGTATTGGATTCTTTTGAATCTTTTTTATCTTTTGTATCTGTTGAATCATTTTTGGTTGTCATACTGTCTGTTTTCTGTTGAGTGTTCTGAGTTTGTGTTGTCTGCGTCTGAGTTTGGTTCTGTGTTGTGTTATCCTGTTTCTTAACGTCATTTGACTCTGTTTTGCTATCTCCGCATACAAATGCGAAAAAGCTTAAAAGAAATGCCGGTAACAGCATTATTTTTATCGCAGTTAGTTTCATTAATTTAAATTCCTTTCTGTATATATTTTAAATAATGTTCTTTAGTTCTGAATTACACCCATAGAAAGCAGTAATATAATAAGTATTCCGAATATTACCCTGTAAACAACAAACAACATCATTGAGTGTTTTTTGATAAATGAAAGCAGGAACCAGATAGACCAGTAACCTACCACCCCTGAAACAACCGTCGCGATGATCAGGCTTAATACAGCGCTATCACCGCTTAAAAGCGTTGCCCTTTGACTGAAGAGCTCATAAACACCGCTTAAGAGCACAGCGGGAATACTGAGCAAAAACGAAAATCTTGCTGCATCCTCACGTGTCATATTTCTGAAAAATGCCCCTGAAATTGTTGAGCCTGAACGCGACGCTCCCGGAATAAGTGCCATAGCCTGGAAAATACCAACAATTATGCCATCCTTGTATGTTATGCTGTTAAGATCAACCTTTTTCTTTGTGAATCTGTCGGCTATCATAAGTATTACCGAAAAGAATATCAAACTTGCCGCCACAATATACATATTCCTGAATTGATGCCTGATGAGGTCTTTAAGCAGAAAACCGGCAATCACTATCGGGATCGTACCAATAATGATCATTATTAACAGCCGTGTATCTTTACTTTTAAAGTCTTTTGTTTTCAGGCTCAGCATCATCGCCTTAGCCATATTCATCAGGTCATTGCGGAAGTAAAGTATGATAGCGATCATTGTACCTACCTGAATCACAGCTGTGTAAGAAGCACCGATATCACCCCATCCAAAGAATGAAGGTATTATCCTTAAATGTGCTGTACTGCTGACAGGCAGAAATTCTGTCAACCCTTGCACAACACCCAGTAATATAGCTTTTAGAATTTCAGTCATTAATTGATGTTAAATAATAACCCCAGCCTGACGCCGACTCCATATCCTCTTAGATCAGCTTCTACGGTTGAATTAGGCGCGGTAACAGGGTCGCCATTCTCATCTTTAAGCTTGCCATACAAATTAGCAAAACCAAAGCCGTTCATGTAAATAAAAAAGTTTTCGGAAAATTTGGGCATAAATGTCATAGACACTCTGAAAGAAGGACCTGAAGATGTGTATTTAAGCGTGGTGGAATTATTGATCTTGTTATCAAGCTGCTGAAAGTGATATCCGGCTGAAGCGCCCAGTTTTATATGATACTTCAGTTTCCTGATATTATAGTTAACGAATAAATACGGCTGATGATTTGTAATTGTGTAATCAAACACTGCCGGAGAGTAGACGTAAGAAAGTCCCCTGATGTAATATGAGTAATCTATCCCTGCGGATACATTTGATGTAAAGTCGTATTCAAGCCCTCCGAGAAATTCTACACCGGCGTTAAATGATTTTATGCTGTCTGAAGTGCTGTATGGGATACTTGCAACAAGATAGTCCCTGAATTCGGGAGTAATTCCATAGTTGATACCCATCCCCGTATAAAAAACCAGGTGTTTCCTGAAAGGAATTTTACCCTGAGAAAACAAAGCAGCATTTACAAGAATAAATGCTGCCAGAAATATAATTAACTTATTTTTCAAAAAATTAAATATCCAGATTTTTTACGTATTTAGCGTTCTTTTCAATAAAAGCTCTTCTGGGTTCAACCTCTTCGCCCATAAGAGTTTCAAATACCTTATCAGCGGCAACTGCGCTATCAATAGAAACCTGAAGGATTGTCCTGGTTTCAGGATTCATGGTAGTTGACCAAAGCTGTTCGGGGTTCATTTCACCGAGACCTTTAAATCTTGAAATCGCGAAACCTTTTCCTTTGGTAACTACTTCACCTGATTCTGTAACTTCTGTTTCTGAAGGGACTGTCTCTTTTACAGTTTTTGTATTTATCTTAAATCTCTTCAATATCTGATCCTTTTCATTTTCATCATATGCGTAGTGCTCTTCTTTGGCAATTTTGATCTTATACAAAGGCGGCTGGGCAATATAAAGCCTGCCTGTTTCAATGATCTCCTTCATATGCCTGTAGAAAAATGTGAGCAGAAGAGTACGGATATGAGAACCGTCTACGTCGGCATCGCACATAAGGATAACCTTGCCGTAGCGAAGTTTGCTCTCATCAAATTCATCTGAATTGCCAATACCTGCGCCAAGCGCGGTAATTATTGATTTTATTTCATCATTTTCCAGAACTTTATTCATTCGCGCTTTTTCAACATTCAGTATTTTACCTTTCAAAGGCAGAATTGCCTGGAAGCGCCTGTCCCTTCCCTGTTTGGCTGAACCGCCCGCAGAATCTCCCTCAACAAGGTAAATTTCGCAGTGGTCAGGGTCACTTATTGAGCAATCAGCAAGTTTTCCGGGTAACCCTGAAAATTCCAGTGCATTTTTGCGCCTGATAAGCTCCCTGGCTTTTCTTGCCGCTTCTCTTGCTTCGGCTGCCCGCAGACATTTTTCAATGATCTTCTTTGCTACTGATGGATTTTCTTCAAGGTATTCCTGAAGCTGCTCGCCAACAATTGTTTCAACGATACTTTTTACTTCACTGTTGCCTAGCTTGGTTTTAGTCTGCCCCTCGAACTGCGGTTCAGGGACCTTGGTGCTTATCACGCACGAAAGCCCTTCACGGAAGTCATCACCGGTAAGCTGAATTTTATCGGTCTTAATAATATTTGCCTTCGCGCCGTAATTATTCAGAGTCCTTGTAAGTGCAGTTTTAAACCCAACAAGATGCGTACCGCCTTCGTGGGTATTGATATCATTAACATATGTAAATATGTTATCATTATATGATTCATTATACTGGAACGCAACTTCAACCTGCGTGTTATCTCTTTCGCCTTTAATAAAGATAGGTTCTTTCATAAAGGATTTACGCGCGGAATCGATATACTTCACAAATTCCTTTATGCCGCCTTCGAAATGGAATACGTTCTCTTTTTTTGAGCGCTCATCTTTTATGGTAATGGTAACTTCTTTATTAAGATACGCAAGTTCTCTTAAGCGGTCTTCAAGGATTTCAAACTTGAAATTGACAGTATTAAAAATTGAATCATCGGGCATAAAGGTTGTAGTTGTGCCTGTTTCTTTTATATTAACTTTACCCGCTTCTTTAACCGGACCCGTCGGGACGCCCGCCTTGTAATCCTGAGTAAATATCTTTCCTTCGCGCCTTACTTCTACTTTAAGCCATTTGCTTAATGCATTCACAACTGATACACCTACACCATGCAAACCGCCTGATACCTTGTAGGTATTCCGGTCAAACTTACCCCCGGCATTTAGTACTGTCATTACTACTTCCAGGGCTGATTTCTTTTCAGTGGGATGCATACCGGTAGGAATGCCGCGGCCATTATCAACGACTGTAATAGAATTATCCTTATTTATCGTAAGCGAGATCTTATCGCAAAAACCGCCCAGAGCTTCATCAATACTGTTATCAACTACTTCATAAGCCAGATGGTGAAGTCCTCGGCTTGATACATCGCCAATATACATCGCCGGCCTTTTGCGAACGTGTTCAAGTCCTTTTAAGACCTGAATACTTTCCGCGCCGTACCCGTCTTTCACTTCTGATTTCTTATCAACTTTGCTTTTTTTATCTGCCATTACTTAAAAATTATATCCTTAATTTGTTTAGTTTCGCTTAAATTTATATTTACTTTCTCAAGTATTTCCTGTTTCATGCGGGTTAGTTCGAATCTTGAAACCGGATTTACAACACTTACATACAGCACACCGTGCTTCTTAAAGGTAGGTACCGCAATTTTCCCTATTTTTTCGCCTACTGCCGCGTACCAGAAATCGAATCTGTCCTTCTTTTGTTTTTTTATTGCTCCAAGCAGCTCGCTTATTTCATCATTTAGCGTGGTCTGTTTCTTCCGGTGTTCTTTAAAATCAATTAACACTATTCAGTCTGCCCGTTTACAATATGAAATGTTCTTGAATCTGTGAAATTATTTTTCAGAACCTCAAAGTGGTCCTTATCTGTAGTGGTAACAAACACCTGATTAAACTCATTTATCAACTCTGAAATTCTTGTGATCCTGCCCTTATCCAGCTCAGAAAAAACGTCATCCAGAAGAAGAACCGGTTCACCGGTATTAGTGTGTTTCAAATTCTCATTTATATACCCGAATTCTGAAAGCTTCAGCGCAACAACAAAGGTCTTATGTTCTCCCTGTGATGCTGAAGTGCGCATTTCAAACATTTCGCCGGATTTATTCATATAAAACACATAATTATCTCTGTGCGGCCCGCTAAGTGATATCCCCCTTTTTATCTCAGAATCAAGTTTCTCTTCAAGAACTGTATGGAGCTTGTTTTTTAGTGTATCTATGCTGTATCCCGATAGATCCGTTTCATGAAGGATCTCACTCTGATATGTAATTACCGGCATATATCTTCTGCCAACGATTCTTTCGAAACATGATGTTATGTAACTTTTGAACTCTTCAATAAAATCAAGTCTTCGTATCATCAACTTGACTGCAAGTTCCAGCAGTTCTGAATTCCATACAGTTACAAGGTCTTTTAATTCCTTATATGAATATCTTTTTGTTAACAGATTATCCTTAAGGAGCGAATTTTTTTGTTTTATGATCTTGGAATATTTTCTCAGGTCATTCAGATATACCCTGCTTATCTGCGAAATAAGCATGTCGAAATTTCGTCTTCTATCCTGCTGAAGCCCCATTGTGAGTTTCAGGTCATATGGAGATAAAACCACAAGAGGAAACCTCCCGAGAAATTCGTTTGAACGGGTTACTTTATCGTTATCACAGATTATCTGTTTTAAGTTCTCTTCCTTGTGGTAAAGAAACTTCACAGTACTTTTGCTTTCCACACGGTTTCTGAATCCTCCTGTGATCTCAAAAGCATTCCGGCCGTGTTTAACGCAGTCAGCTTCAGAGTTCATAAGAAAACTTTTCGTATAACAAAGCATTGAAATTGCTTCAAGGATATTTGTCTTACCGTTGCCGTTTTCGCCGTATATGAAGTTCAGCTTTGGGCTGAATGAGAAAGAACAATTATGATAATTTTTAAAATCAGCTAAAAGCAGGTCATCTAATATCATTACCGCTCACACCCTATCAGATATTTCTAACAGGCATGACGAGCATCATCAGGTCTTCATTTTCGCGCTGCTCAGATGGCCTTATGATCGAAGCTTTCAGCGGAGTGGAAAAGTCGAACAGCAATTCATCCGCTTCAAAATGCTGAATAGCTTCAAGCAGGTATTTACCATTGAAAGCTATTTCAAATTCTTCGTTTTCAGTAAAACTGCAGTCTATTGTTTCATCCGAGTCAGTACCGTATTCGTTATTAGCTGCTCTCACTTTTAATTCACTTTCTGATATGCTGAAAGATGTCTTATTAGTTACCTGGTCAGAAAGTATAATACTTCTTTTTACAGAACCAATGAGATCGCCTTTGGCAACCTTAAGTATTTTTTCGTTATCATTCGGTATAACAGATTCGTAATTAGGGAAGGTATCGTCAATAAGTCTTGAATTGATAGTCACATTATTGAACGAACATTTCAGAAACTCGTTACTGAAAAATACTTTTACTTTCTGGCTTTCGCTTATTTCATCGCCTTCAGCTGCCGGATCCGCATCACTCCCTGATTTACCTTTAAAAAGCTTGGTCATCAACTGGCAGGTCTTTATAGGGACAAGCATCGTCGTTTTATCTCCGGAATAATCAAAATTGCTGTTGATTATCTTTACAAGCCTGTGGCCATCTGTCGCAACAACCTTGAACTCGCCTTTCTTTATCTCAAAATATACACCGTTCATGCTTCTGCGAAGTTCATCATTGCTTGCAGCGTGTATTGCTTTTGGAAGATATCTTGTTATCAGCGCACCTGATATATCAATTTCTTTAGAGTCTTCAACTTCGGCAGGCATCGGGAAATCATTTGGGTCCTCACCTGTCAGAGTCCATTTGCCGCCTTTTGTTTTAATAACCGTCTTATATCCGTTCTGCAGGTCAAAGTTCAGCTCTTTACCTGAAAGATTCTGCAGAAGCGTTTCAAGTTTTTTTGCAGGCAGTGCGACCTGTCCATCACTTTTTCCGTCAACATTTATTTTAACCTCAATGTAAACTTCAAGATCTGAACCCATAATGGTAAGCTCTTTTCCTTCGAGACTGAAAAACAAATTGCTTAGAATAGGTAAAGTAGATCTTGTTGGTGTTACGGAAATGACTTTATTTATAGCGCTGATGAGATCATTGCTCTTAACAGTGAACTTCATTAAACCTCCCAAAAATTGCTTAATTTGTCAAATTTACGGATTTTTCTTGTCTATTTCAATTAATTAATTTTGCTCTCTTATCCGGTTTTGTGTAAAAATTGATGATCTTTTCCGCTGCTGCAAGCGACATACGTTCCCTGCTCTCACGTGTCTTGCCCGCAAGGTGAGGCGTAAGAATTACGTTAGGAAGCTTCTTAAGTGAGCTGTTAACATCCGGTTCTTTCTCAAAAACATCTATGCCTGCATAGGATAGCTTATTATGCCTTAGTGCATTTATCATCGCCTTTTCGTTTACTGTACCGCCGCGCGAACAGTTTATCAGAATTGAATTACGCTTCATTAATGAAATATTCTTACTGTTGATAAGGTATCTTGTTGAGCTATCAAGCGGTGTGTGAATTGTAACAATATCAGAAACTGAAAGCAGTTTTTTTAAAGAAACAAATTTTATGAAAGGATACCTGTTCTTCACAGAAGGTTTAATATCATTTCCGAGCACGTTCATTTCAAAGCTCCGCGCAATTTTAGCGACCTTTGAACCAATATTCCCTACTCCAATTACGCCTATGGTTTTTCCGGCAAGTTCCGCATTCGAAAATACACCGTAATCAAACACTCCTGCCTTCATTGATCTATCGGCTTCTAATAGTCTCTTTGTTATGGCCAGAATTAGCGCCCAGGTAAATTCAGCTGCGGAAGTGCTGTTAGCACCTGCTACATTCATAACGCTTATTCCAAGTTTTTCCGCATGCTGGATATCGAGATTATCAAAGCCTGTTGAAACAGTACAAATAAGAGAGATATTGGTATATTTCTTAATGTAGTTAAGTTCATTTTTACCAATATTCCTGACAGATCTGACTATCAATGCCTGATCATTTCCGCCGGAGCGGCTGAATGAACAAATTCTTGTTAGAAGTAAATTATTAGTAAGGCCTTTTACTGAAGTTACCATGAATCGCTTTTTGAGCAAAGCTTCCCCTGAAGGATGAAGTTCATCTGCCAGGAAGATCTGTGCTTTCTTAAGCATATATCATTAAGCGATTAATTTTTTAAATTCAGCAAGAAGAAGCTTATTAAGTTCAACAAAATCATCAAGTTCCAGGTCACCCATATGAGATACTCTTGCGATCTTCTCTTTCATTTCAGCCTGTCCATTAGCCATATGGACTCCATGGTTTTCTTTCATGGCTTTGATAAGCTTGCCCGTAGGAATATTATAAGGCAATGTAATTGCGGTTAAAGCGTCACTTGGGGAAGAAGAAAACAAACCAAATCCATTTTTGAGCGATTCGGACCTGAAATATTCGGCTATTTGATTCGTTCTTTTCCACCTGTTTTCAATGCCTTCACTCAGGATAATATCACAGGCTTTGTCCAGTCCGTAGAATAATCCAACAGCCGGGGTCCACATGGTAACACCATCTTCTTTAACTGATCTATACTCTTTTCTTAAATCGAAAAAGAACCTCGGCATTGGGTTAGATTCCATTTTTGCGCGGGCCTTTTCGCTGTATGCAATTATTGCCAGTCCCGGCTGAGTCATTAACCCTTTTTGTGAAGCGGATACAGCAACATCAAGATGCCAGTCATCAAATCTGAACTCAATTGCACCTACAGATGTAACAGCATCTACTATAACAAGTGCATCAGATTTGCTCTTTATATATTCAGTAAGTTTTTTAATATCAGTAAGCGATGCTGTGGAAGTTTCTGTATGTGTAAGCAACACAGCCGAAACATTTGAAAGATTGACATCTTCAAGATCACTTACTTCAGCAGCCTTACCGTATTCAATAGGCAGTTCTACAGCATTTATGTTATATGCCCTGCAAATAGCGCCCCAACGGGCGCCGAACCTGCCCTGATTAATGAACAGAACGTTACATCCCGGTTCGCAAAAATTTGTTACAGCGGTATCAAGCGAGCCTGTTCCTGATGTAGTTAATATATTAATGTTTTGGGAGGTTTTGAATATCTGACTTAATTTGGCAATTAAGCCGCTATGGAATGCTTTAAAAGCCGGGCTTCTGTGGTAAGTATCATATGCTATAGTGGCTTTTAAAACGTCGGGATGGACCTGAGTGGGTCCCGGGGTGAATATCTTTTTTTTCAGCAAAGATATCTCCGGTTAAAAGATTTATGAATTCAGACTTTCAGTGATAAGTTTAACTACTGTATCCTTGCCTTCTGCGGTAATGGCAGAAAAAGGCACGTAATCCTTGCAGAGTTCATCATTGCTTACAATTTTACTGGTGCGGTATATTTGCCGCTCCATTTTATTGGATGATATCTTATCTGCTTTTGTTAGAACTATAGCGTAGTTTATTTCATAATACTCAAGCCAGTTCACCATCAACTGGTCAAGATACGTAGGGTCATGACGTGAGTCCATAAGCTCGAAAACTAGCTTTATGTTCTTTCTTGTGCTTATATACTCTTCAACAAGTTTGCGCCATCCGGTTTTGATCTGTTCGGGTACCTTTGCGTAGCCGTACCCTGGAAGATCGACAAAATAGAACTCTTCATTGATAAGGTAGTAATTCAGCATTCTTGTTCTGCCGGGCACGGAGCTTGTTTTAGCAAGCTTAGCTTTGTTACAGATCTTGTTTATCAAGGATGATTTACCAACATTAGAACGGCCAATAAAAACAATCTCCGGTAAATGAGCCGTCGGAAGCTGGCTCAGATCTGAAACACTATTTACGAATTCAGCTGTTGTTATTTTCATTAAATCTGATAAGTGCTTCTTACCTCTAATTATGTTAATTACTCAGCTGCTTCTTTTTTCTTTCTTGGCTTTGATGTCTTTTTTGTTTCTTCAGCAGCTGCCGTTTTTTTGGTTTTCGCTGTCTTGGTTGTTTTTGTTGTCTTAGCGGCTGTTTTGGTCGTTTTTGCTTTCGGTTTGCCTTTAGTTTCTTTATCGGTGCCTTCGGTCTTATCAGGAGCCTGTTCCATATTATAATCAACCAGCTCAATCAAGGCAAGTTCAGCGCCGTCACCCAGTCTTCTGCCCATTTTAAGGACCCTGGTATAACCGCCATTACGGTTAGCAACCTTCGGCGCTATTTCATTAAACAACATTGTAACCGCGCCTTTATCCTGAAGAAACTTATTTACTTCTCTTCTTAAGTGCACTCCCGCTTCTGTCTTATCAGCATTGAGAGCTTTTCTAGATTTGGTAATTATTGGTTCAATATATACTCTAAGCTCTTTAGCCTTAGCCAAAGTAGTTTTAAGTTTTTTATGTTTTATCAAAGAAACAGAAAGATTGGAAAGCAATGCCTTCCTGTGCGTAGCTGTTCTTTTTAATTTTCTGCCTTTTCTTCTGTGTATCATATCAGTTCAATCCAGCTTTTAAGTTTAATTTTCTTCTTTTATATATTTATCAACATCCATGCCAAAGGAAAGTCCGTTTTCCTGGAGAATCTCACCCAATTCCGCGAGTGATTTCCTTCCGAAATTCCTGAACTGCAGCATTTCAACTTCCTGGTGTCTTACAAGATCGCCAAGTGTTTTAATGTTTGCTGAACGGAGACAGTTCTGCGCGCGTACAGAAAGCTTAAGCTCATCAACATTGGTGAGAAGCATTTTTCTGATCCTTGCGAACTCTGTCTCTTCATCCTTAACCGGCGCCTTCTTTTCTTCAGTAACTTTTCCAAAATTCTCGAACATTGCAACATGTTCATTTAGAATTGAAGCTGCCTGTGTCAAAGCGTCGACAGGTATTATCGTACCATCTGTGGTAATTTCAAGGACAAGCTTTTCGTAATCTGTTTTCTGTCCAACCCTGGTATTCAATACTTCATACTTCACATTTTTTATAGGAGTAAAGATAGAATCTATCGGAAGCATCAAAAGGTCCTGTTCGGGATCTTTGTTCTCTTCTGAGGGAACATATCCTATACCTGAACCTATTTTCAGAGTAATGCTTACATCAGCATTCTTATTTAAAGTAGCGATATGATGATTCGGATTCAGAATTTCAAAATCTTCAGTAGCTTCCTGTATGTGCCTGGCTATGAAATCTATTGGACCTTTAAGCCTTAATTCAACTTTGTTCGCCCCTTTGATGTTCTGCTTGAACCTAACCTCTTTTAAGTTAAGGATGATCTCAGAAACATCTTCCACAACATCTTTAATTGTTGTAAATTCGTGCGGAACATTGTTCACTTTAATTCCTGTTATAGCAGTGCCCGGCAGCGAAGAGATAAGTACTCTTCTCAAAGCGTTTCCAAGCGTTATGCCGTAACCTTTATCAAGCGGCTGAATCGTGAAGCGTCCGAAATAACGCGTATTAGTTTCTTTTTCTAATTCTAATTTTTCGGGGTACTGAATATATTGATTTGTCATGTTTATTTCTATTTTGAATATAATTCAACTATTAATTGTTCATTGGCTGTAAACGGAATATCAATTCTTTCCGGAATAGCCAATAGTGTTCCTTTTAAAGCAGATTTATCTACAGAAATCCAGCCCGGAAGCATATCATCCTTAACCCGTTTCATGGATTCATGGAATGTCTTAACTTGTTTACTCTTATCTTTAACCTGGATGGAATCTCCTGCCTTCAAAAGGAATGAAGGAATATTGACGGTTGAACCGTTTATCTTAAAATGTTTATGCAGAATAAGCTGCCTTGCAGCTTTTCTTGAAGGTGCCAAACCTGAACGGTATACAATGTTATCAAGTCTTCTTTCAAGAAGCTTTACAAGGTTCTCACCGGTTCTTCCTTTCTGCTTAGAAGCAAGCTCGAAGTAATTCCTGAACTGTGTTTCAAGAACTCCGTAAGTTCTTTTAACTTTCTGCTTCTCTCTCAGCTGGATCGAATAATCAGAGACTTTTGCCCTTCTTGAAAGCCCATGCTGACCCGGCGCATAATTTTTTCTTTCCAGCGGACACTTTTCAGTGAAGCACTTTGTCCCTTTCAGAAATAATTTAGTTTTTTCTCTTCTGCAAAGTTTGCAGCTTGGTCCTGTGTATCTTGCCATTTATATATATTAATTTTATTCTTTTTAAACTGGTGTGATCCTGTTACAAAGCTGAATGTTAAACTCTTCTTCTCTTCGGCGGTCTGCAGCCATTATGAGGGATCGGGGTAATATCCTTAATGCTCAGTATCTCAAGACCTGAAGTTTGAAGTGATCTTATAGCAGCTTCACGTCCCGAACCCGGCCCCTTGATAAATACATCGACTTTTCTCAAACCGGCATCAAGCGCAGTTTTGGCAGCGCTTTCGGCAGCTACCTGTGCCGCAAAAGGTGTGTTCTTTTTGGAACCCTTGAATCCCATCTTGCCGGAGGATGCCCATGAAATGGTGTTACCCGTAACATCGGTTAAAGTAACTATCACATTATTGAATGTTGCCTTAATATGAGCTACTCCTGTAGATTCTACGGTTGCTTTCTTTTTTACTTTTTTTACCTGCTGTGTCATTATAAATTAATTAACTTTCTTTACTCCAAATTATATATCTATGCAGCGATCTTATTTCTTGGAAGCTGCCTTCTTCTTGCCCGCAACGGTCTTTCTCTTGCCTTTTCTTGTTCTTGCGTTGGTTTTGGTTCTCTGGCCGCGAACAGGTAAACCTCTTCTATGCCTCTTTCCTCTGTTGGAACCAATATCCATAAGCCTTTTAATATTAGCCTGAACCTCAGATTTTAAAGCACCTTCCACTTTAATTTCTGATGTAATTATGTTACGGATCTGGTTAACTTCGTCATCGGTCAGGTCAGCTACTTTTTTATCGTGGCTGATACCGGTCCTGTTCAGTATATCTTCAGATGTGGTTCTGCCGATACCGAAAATTGAAGTTAAACCTATTACTACTCTTTTGTTTTTTGGAAGATCAATTCCTGCTATTCTTGCCAATTAAAATTACTCCTATAAATTTATTATCCCTGTCTTTGTTTATGCTTCGGGTTTTTGCAAATTACTCTGATAACACCTTTTCTCTTGATGATCTTGCAGTGTTCGCACATTTTCTTAACAGAACTTCTTACTTTCATTTTAGTTACCTCTTTTTCAGCTTTTATTAAAATGCCTGTAAACTATATAATACTTTGATACTTTAAAATATTTGAAACTCTAAAAATTTATTTATACCTGTATGTAATTCTGCCTCTGGTGAGGTCATATGGTGAGAGTTCAACTGAAACTTTATCACCTTCAAGTATCTTTATGAAATTCATTCTCATTTTTCCTGATATATGAGCAATGATCTCATGCCCGTTTTCAAGTTTTACCTTAAATGCAGCGTTGGGCAGAGTATCAGTAATGATTCCATCAACTTTGATTGTTCCCTGCTTTGACATTAATTAACTTTAATTCTCCTTAGTTAAAATTTCAGGCTGCCCCTTGGTAATTAAGACTGAATGTTCAAAATGCGCGCTAGGCTTACCATCTGCTGTAACGTACGTCCACTTATCATTTAACACTTTTACTTTATATGTGCCGTAATTAACCATCGGTTCAATTGCTACTGTCATACCTTCTCTGAACTTTGTTCTGTAACCGCTGTGGTAATAATTGGGAATAGGCGGCTCTTCGTGAAGTTCTTTTCCTATTCCGTGTCCAACAAGATCCCTCACAACCGAAAAACCTGCAGATTCTACATGCTGCTGTATAGCCAGTGAAACGTCATTGATGTAATTTCCGTCAGTTGCGTTTTCAAGTCCCAGGTAGAGGCTCTCTTCCGCGATCTTCAGTAGTTTCTTTTTGGCTGGATTAACCTCTCCTACTGCATACGTTTTAGCGCCGTCACCATAATAGCCATTCTTCTTTACACCTACATCAATACTTACAATATCACCCTCAACCAGCTTTCTTGCGCCGGGAATGCCGTGAACAACTTCTTCGTTGATTGATATACAGGAACTTGCCGGAAATACATTTTTGTGAACTTTGTAACCTTTAAATGCGGGAATCGCGTCTTTGGACTTTATGTAATCTTCAACAATTTTATCAATTTCCAAAGTTGTTATTCCCGGTTTCAGGAATTTTTCTGTATAAGAAAGAACACCTGCTACAATTGAACTGCTTTCCCTTATGGCATCTATTTCGCCGGGAGTCTTGATCAACAATTTAAGATCCTATCCTCTTCTGCCCTTTATTTTGCCGCTCTTCATAAAGCCGTCATAGTGCCTCATTACCAAATGAGATTCTATTTGCTGAAGAGTATCAAGCGCTACACCAACCACAATAAGCAAACTGGTGCCGCCAAAGAACTGGGCCAAGCCCTGTGTAACACCTGCCTGCGCAATAAATGCGGGCAATATAGCAATGATGGCAAGGAAAATTGAACCTGGAAGTGTGATCTTGGTTAATATATTATCAATAAAATCTGATGTTGCTTTACCCGGTCTTACACCAGGAACAAAACCGCCCTGCTTTTTCATATTATCTGATACATCTTTCGGGTTGAAAGCTATAGCTGTGTAAAAATATGTAAAGAACACTATCAGCGTACCGTAAAGAAATGCATATACTAAACTGGTATGATCAAAATACTTTGAAAGATCCTGCATGAACTGGCTGTTGGGGAAGAATGTTAATATCGTATTCGGCACAAACATAATTGACTGCGCGAAAATAATAGGCATAACACCAGCCTGGTTAACCCTTAACGGAATATACTGCGTTACACCGCCGTATATCTTCCTTCCAACAACGCGCTTTGCGTACTGAACGGGAATCCTTCTCATTGCCTGCGTTACCATAACAACACCGGCTATGATAAATACCAAACCTGCAATAATGATTAGCTCAACAATAATACTTCTGGCTCCGGAAGCCACAACCTGGTATTCATCAAGGAATGCATACGGTAGTCTATCAATGATACCAACAAAAATGATAAGAGATATACCGTTACCGATTCCTCGTTCTGTTATCTGCTCGCCCAGCCACATCATAAAAATTGTTCCGGCCGTCATAAGCACGATACATGATATTGCGAAAAGAACAGGCGAAACATCCGGTGATACAATGCTTACACCGGCTACGTTACGGCTTTTGAGCTGAACGCTAACGCCCCATGCCTGCATTAATGCAACCGGCACGGTACCGTATCTAGTAAGCTGGTTAATTTTCTTTCTTCCTGCTTCTCCTTCTTTCTGGAGCTTCTGGAAGTAAGGAACTACAGCTCCAAGGAGCTGAATGATAATGGATGCGCTGATATACGGCATAATACCCAGTGCGAACAGCGCAGCGTTCTTAAACGCGCCGCCTACAAAAAGATCATATAATCCAAAAAGTGTATTATCAGCCTGATTTTTAGTTGCCTCAGCAAGCAGACCGGTATCAATACCCGGAAGAGTTATGTGGGCACCTATTCTAACGACAATAAGGAGTAATACCGTAAATATTATCCTTTGTCTTAGTTCCTGTATCTTGAATATATTTCTGAAGCTATCTACCAAACTGCTCATAAAGTGATTGCCTTGCCCCCGCTTTTTTCAATCTTATCGAGCGCAGTCTTGCTGAACTTATGAGCGCTTATTTCGAGTTTTTGTTTAAATTCACCTTCGCCTAAAATCTTAAGCGGCATTTTTCCGTTGGAAATTATCCCTAATTTGTATAGTGTTTCAGGATTTAAATTCTGGTCGCTCACTTTGCCTTTATCAAAAAAGCTTTGAAGCTTGCCAAGATTTAAAACTTGAAATTCTATTCTGCCGGGATTAGTAAACCCGAATTTCGGGAGTCTTCTTTGTATCGGCATCTGTCCGCCTTCAAACCAGGCTCTTACACCGCTGCCTGATCTTGAGCCCTGACCGTTCATACCTCTTGTTGAAGTCTTTCCATGACCGGAACCAACACCTCTTCCGATTCTCTTTCTCTTTTTCTTTGAGCCTTCTGCGTATTTTAGATTGCTTAAAACGTCCATTATCTTTTCCTAAAGTCTTACAATAAAGACCCCTCGTATTTCTACGAGGGGCCTAAATTAATATTAAAATATTATTTTACTTAGCGAAGTTATATGATGCAGAAATAATACCGAACATATCTTCGTTATCTCCGCCGCTTAAGAAGTTAAAGCCGTGTCTGAACCATCTTTCGGAAATTGTAGCATCAATGCTAAGTCTGCCGAAATGGAAACCAGCACCAAGGCTGATTGATGATGAGTTCACAACGCTTAAACCTGACTGCTCGCCGGTTGTTGAACCTGCAGTAACTTTGGTGTTCTCTGAGTTGATACCTTTTGAGAAACCAAGTCTGCCTGTTAACCAGTCAGCGATCCTTGTTTCAACTGCCATATGGAAATTAGGAGCGATGAAATCTGTGCTCTTTACTTCGATATTGCCTGAATCAGCTTTTGCTGTATTATAGAAAGCTGTAACACCGCCAGCGATCTGGATATCATCCATTATAGGCCAGTTCAGGCCAACGCCGCCATTGATGCTCATCCAGCTATAGTTTAAACCTGTAACTGTTGTTGAGCCTGATGTGCTCTTAGGCTGGAAGCTGAATGTATTGAAACCTAATACCGGAACTAAAGCAACTTTGCTGCCTTTTGAAGGATAGATCCATCCTCTGAAGTTAGCGCCAAACTGAATGCCGCCATCGTTTTCAGTTGTTGTTGTTGTATTTCCGAGTGTGTTTTCGTTTTTGTATTTGTTCATTCTGAATGTGAAGTTACCTTCGATCCATCCTTTTTTGATCATGTAGATGAAACCTAAGTTAGCACCCATTGAGTTTGAACTTGCATCGTTGTTTCCAACTAATGTATCTGTTGAAGTTGTTTTGCTGTTCCACATAGCAACATATGGAGCTAAACCAATATGGAAATTCTTGTTAACAGATGTTCCAATAAGACCCATGAAAGGAACTATTGGTGACTGAACGTTACCCGGGAAAAGTGTGTTTGTTGAATCTCTGAAGCTTTCCCACATATCGCTTCTTCTGTTAACGATGAAACCGAGGTTCCATTTTTTGCCTACACCGAATGTTACACCAGCGTGTCCGTCAAAGCCGGCGCCTGTTTCAGGTGTAAGATCTGCAAATGCATAGTCTCTGTAATAATTGTTCCAAGCCGGGTTGTTCAACATATCAACATGAGCATCCAATATGAACGGTGAACCGCCTAAAGCTGTGTATCTACCAGTTCCGCTTGGTATAGACTGTGAGTAAGCACTCACGCCTAAAACAAACAGTAACATAACTGCTAGAAAATGTTTTAACATTACTTTTTTTCCTCCTATAATGTTTATTAATGTTGTTTAATTCACTCAATCTGTACTTTAGTCACGATGACGTCTTTCATGACAATTTCCGTTTCAAGTGTATAATCTTTAACCGGTAACTTTTACCAGGTGTTTAACTTTATTGATCATTCCTCTTATCTGAGGTGTATCGTTGTGCTCTCTTACTTTGGAGATCTTTCCCAAACCAAGAGCTTCAATAACCAATTTCTGATTCTTTGGTCTGTCTATCGTGCTTGCTATCTGAGTTACTTTTATCTTTGCCATTTTTATACGAAACTTAAATTAATTCATGAAAATTGTCTGGATATCAACGCCTCTTCTGCCTGATAGTGTCTTGGCGTCGAAAATGTTCCTCAAAGCGTTCATTGTCGCTTTTACCATGTTGTGCGGATTTGATGAACCAAGTGACTTGGTCAGCACATCCTGAATGCCTGCAGCTTCTAAAACCGCTCTTACGCCGCCGCCTGCTATTAATCCGGTACCCGGTGTGGCCGGTTTCAACAAAACCTTGCCTGCGCCATATTTGCCTATAACTTCATGAGGTAAAGTGCCTTTTCTTAAAGGTACATAAACCAGATTCTTCCTGGCGTCATCGGAACCCTTGGCAATTGCCGCAGATACTTCATTGGCTTTTCCCAGGCCAATTCCAACATGCCCGTTCCCATCACCTACAACTATAACTGATGTAAAGCTGAATCTTCTTCCGCCTTTAACAACTTTAGCTACCCTACCAATGTAGACTAACTTATCTTTTAACTGTAATTCGCCTGCTTTTACTTTTTTTGCCATTAAACGATATTTTCCTAAACGATTCTAATTACAAATATATATAAAAAAAATATAAAAATCCACAATATGCTACTTTTTTAATGATTTGTGTTCTCAGGGGAGGATTCGAACCTCCACTAACGGCTCCAAAGGCCGCTGTCCTGCCATTAGACGACCCGAGAATTTAAACTAATAATTCAAGTGGAGTTAGGGCCGCTAATGCCGGAATACTAGAACTTGAGTCCAGCTTCGCGGGCGGCATCTGCAATTGCTTTTACCCTACCGTGATAAAGGTAGCCGTTTCTATCGAAAACAACTTTTGAAATATTCTTTTCAGCTGCTTTTTCTGCTATCTTTTTGCCGATCAGCTTGCTCTTATCAGTCTTGCTTGCCTTGGCAGTTTCACCCTTGACATCTTTTGCAATTGATGAAACTGAACAAATTGTTTTACCGTTTATATCATCTATCAGCTGCGCATAAACATTGCTCAGACTTCTGAAAACTACCAGTCTCGGTACTTCAGGGGTACCTATTATTCTTTTCCTGATCCTTAATTTGATCTTCTTTCGTGGTTCTAATTTTGTTTTAGTCGGCATTATCGATAAAAATTAATTACTTTTCTTATTTACTTAAAATATGCTGTTATTTTGCAGCTGCTTTTCCGGCTTTTCTTCTAATGAATTCGCCTTCATACTTGATTCCCTTGCCTTTGTATGGTTCAGGTTTCTTAAGTGATCTTATTTTTGCAGCAACAAGCCCAACAAGCTGTTTATCAATACCTGATATCTGAATAGACGTATCAGAGAGCACATCTATTTTAATCCCTTCAGGGGGAGTGAAGATAACAGGATGAGAGAATCCAAGACTCAGGTATAAAAGTCCCTGTTTTATTTCCGCGCGGTAACCAATACCAACAAGCTCCAGTTTCCTTGAAAAGCCTTCGGTAACACCATTGATCATATTCTTAACCAATATTGCATAAAGTCCGTGCAGTGATTTTTCTCTTTTCAGCTCAGATCCGCGTGTAAATTCGATCTCATCATCCCTGATCTCTGATTTGATCACTGGATTAACGTACAGGCTTAAAGAACCTTTGGGTCCGTTAACGGTAATGTTATCGCCTGATTTCTCAACTTTAACGCCTTTTAATATTTTAACCGGTTTTTTACCTATTCTTGACATTTATTTCTGATGTTTTATCTCTTAAACTTATTAAAATTACCAAATGCTGCAGACAACTTCTCCGCCAACACCAAGTTTCCTGGCTTCTTTATCTGTCATTAAACCTTTGGATGTAGAAACTATCGCTATACCCAGACCGTTAAGCACTTTCGGAATAGAGGTACTTTCAACATACTTACGTATTCCCGGACGGCTAACCCTTTCAAGTCCGATTATAACGCCTTCACTGTTATTATACTTCAATTTAATAACAATGCTACCCTGTTTGGATTTAGTTTCAACAACATTAAAATCGCCGATAAAGCCGTTCCTGTTAAGAATCTCTGTTATCCGAAGCTTCATTTTCGAAGCAGGTACTTCAACAGTTTTCTTCTTGGCTTTCTGAGCATTCCTTATTCTTGTTAAATAATCTGATATTGGATCGGTGTACATTATTTACTTTAATTTAACTTTTATATTTATTACCAGCTTGCTTTTTTAACGCCGGGGATCTTTCCTTCGAGCGCCATTTTTCTGAAGGTCAGCCTGGAGATACCGAACTTCCTGTAGAAACCTCTTGCTCTGCCTGTTACAGCGCACCTGTTATGAAGCCTGATAGGATTGCTGTTACGCGGAAGCTCCGTTAAAGCGTCGTAATCACCTGATGCTTTAAGCGCTTTTCTCTTTTCAGCGTACTTTTCTACTAATTTTTTTCTTTTGTTTTCTCTGGCTACCTGTGATGTTTTTGCCAATATTTGCTCCTGTAAATTAGTTGTGTTTTAATTTAGTGATACTTCTCTTTTAACGAACGGCATACCGAATGCTCTTAAGAGCTCTCTTGCTTCATCATCTGTATGAGCTGAAGTAACAAAAGTTATATCCATTCCGAAATGTTTTGTAACGTTATCAATATTCACCTCAGGGAAGATAACATGCTCTTTTAAACCAAGAGTGTAGTTACCGTTACCGTCAAATGACTTATCAGGGATTCCTTTAAAATCTCTGATACGCGGAATAGCGATATTTATCAGCTTATCAAGGAACTCATACATCCTGGCTTTTCTTAAAGTAACTTTGCAGCCTATTTTCATTCCTTCTCTTAGCTTGAAGTTAGAAACTGATTTTTTGGCTTTGGCAACTACCGGTTTCTGACCGGCAATATTTTCCAGCTCTTTCACAATTACGTCAACTATTTTGGGGTCCTGGGTTGCTGCACCAATACCTACATTGATCGCGATCTTTTCAAGCTTAGGGACCTGGAACGGGTTCTTGTAACCAAATTTGGTTGAAAGCGCTTTTACCACATCGCTCTTGTAAAAATCCTGCATCCTGACAGGGACCTTTTCCTCAACAAAATCTTCCTTTACTTCAGGTTTCTTTGCTGATTTCTTTCCTTTTGTATCTTCCTGTTTTTCTGACTTAGGTGCTTTCTTTTCTTTTTTCTCGTTAGCCATCTATATGAATAATTTATACTTTTAACTTAAAATAATTTCGCCGCTTTTTTTACCGTATCTCATTCTTTTCTTCTTGCCTTCTCCTTCAACAATTACCTGCATACCAAGCCTTGTAGGCTCGCCTGCTTTAGGATCTATCAGCATTACGTTCGATACCTGTATCGGCGCTTCCTTTTGGGTGATGCCGCCCTGCGGATTCTTCTGGCTTGGGCGTGTGTGACGTTTAATAATATTAACGCCTTCTACGATCACTTTATCGGTAGAACGGTAGATCTTCAGGATCTTACCTTCTTTTCCTTTGTTATTGCCTGCAATAACTTTTACTTTATCGTTTTTTCTGAGTTTTGTCATAATTATAATACCTCCGGAGCTAATGATATGATCTTCATGAACTGTTTTTCCCTGAGCTCTCTGGCAACCGGACCGAAGATACGTGTTCCGCGGGGTTCATTTTCTGCATTAATTAACACTGCTGCGTTTTCATCAAATCTTATATAAGAACCGTCTTTTCTTCTTGTTTCTTTTTTTGTTCTGACGATAACCGCTTTTGATACTTCGCCTTTTTTAACGTTACCGCCCGGTATAGCAGATTTGACCGATACAACTATCAGGTCACCAACTCCGGCATACCTTCTGTCGGATCCGCCCAATACCCTTATGCATCTTACTTTTTTTGCACCGGAATTATCAGCAACAACTAGATTTGTTTCTTCCTGAACCATTTTATAATCCTAGATATAATATTATTTTACTTTTTCAATTACTTCTACAAGTCTCCATCTTTTCCTGGCGCTTAGCGGCCTGGTTTCCATGATCTTGACTATATCACCTATGTTGGCAACGTTATTCTGGTCATGAGCCATAAATTTTGTTGTCTTCTTGAAATATTTCTTGTAGATAGGATGTATGATCCTTCTTTCAATGGCAACAATTATGCTCTTATCCATCTTATTGCTTACAACCTTGCCAATACGGGTCTTTCTTCTGCCTCTTTTAACCAAAGAACCGTTTACAGCTTCGCTGCTGGCTGGAGCTGTAGAAGCATCCGGTGTATTATTAACTTGTTCTAAATTTTCGCTCATTAGTTAATTATTTATCCTTTTTATCTGATAATTCTCTTTCTTTAAGAACTGTTTGAATCCTGGCGATCAGTCTTTTGGTATTCTGGATGCCCTTAAAGTTCTCAAGCTGACCAATTGATTTCTGGAATCTAAGGTTCTCGAGACCTTCGTTTTCTTCTTTCAGTCTGTTTTTCAGATCCTCAGTTGATATTGTTTTTATTTCGTAGTATTTCATTCTAAATAAATATTGTTATTGCCTCTATAGACTATATAATAATTCTTTTACTCAGCGTAATCGTGTCTGACAACAAATTTGGTTCTGATAGGAAGCTTATGTGCTGCAAGTCTGATAGCTTCTTCCGCTATTGCCTTGGTCACTCCGCCAACTTCAAACATGATTGTGCCGGGCTTTACTACGGCTACCCAGAATTCCGGAGCGCCTTTTCCTTTTCCCATTCGTGTTTCAAGAGGCTTTTTTGTGTACGGTTTATCGGGGAAAATCCTGATCCATACTTTACCGTCACGCTTCATTTCCCTGGTAATAGCAACCCTGGCCGCTTCGATCTGCCTTTGGGTGATCCATGCCGGTTCCATTGCTTTCAATCCGAAGTTACCGAATGAAACTGTATAGCCGCGCGTAGCTTTACCGGCTCTTCTGCCTCTGTGCGCTTTTCTGAACTTAACTCTTTTCGGCATTAAAGCCATAAAAACACTCTCCTAAACAAGAAAAATTCTAAAATTAAAATTCTTAAATTATTTTCTTATCAGCTTATCGCCAATACATATCCAGACTTTTACACCAATCTTACCGTAGATGGTACTTGCTGCAAGACTTGCGTAATCAATGTTAGCCCTGATAGTCTGAAGAGGAATTCTTCCCTCTTTAAACTGCTCAGCCCTGGCTATTTCCGCGCCGTTCAACCTGCCGCCCACATATATCTTTATACCTTCCGCGCCCATTCTCATGCTTGATGCTATAGCCGTCTTTATCGCTCTTCTGTATGAAACCCTGTTGGATATCTGGTTAGCAATTGTTTCTGCCACAAGATATGCGTCAAGCTCAGGCTTCTTTATTTCAGTAACAAGTACTTTAATATCTTTGTTTGTAACTTTCTTAAGCTCGCCTTCAAGATGCGTTATCTCTTTACCGCTCTTACCGATAACATATCCGGGCCTGGATGTATGTATGGTAAGCGTGATCTTCTTGGGAGTTCTTTCTACTTCTATTTTAGATATGCCGGCATTATCAAACCTCTTGCGGATATAGCCGCGTATCATATTATCTTCCATGAGCTTTGTCGCAAAGCTTTTATCGTCATACCAGCTTGAATCCCAGCCATTTATGACTCCAACTCTGAAACCTACCGGATGTGTCTTTTGTCCCAAATAAATCTCCTGTTAATTATATATAATAATTGTTTGGTGTTAAAATCAGTTTTTTTCTTTTTCTGCAACAACAATTGTCAAATGGTTAGAGCGTTTTCTGACTCTGTAAGCTCTGCCCTGCGGCGCGGGAAGCATTCTTTTCAATACCGGACCGCCGTTCACGTAAACCGTTTTGACAAAAATATCTTTTTCCTCTACCCTGCCTGTATCAAGCTTGTTTGAAAGATTTGATACAGCCGACCTGAGGGTCATTTCAACAACCTTTGAGCCGTGCTTGGGCGAAAAATGAAGAATGTTAAGCGCTTCGCTTACAGCTTTTCCCCTTATGAGGTCAACGACCAGTCTCATTTTCCTGGGTGAACTCTGGATATATCTTTTAATTGCTCTTGCTTCCATTATACTTTTCTGTGTTATACTTTTTCTTAATAATTCTGCGAAACTTCAACTTTTTCAAAAAGCCGTTATGCTTTATAACCGGGTAAAACTATTTTTCGTCTTTCCTGTTACCTGAGTGTGTTCTGAAGATCCTTGTCGGAGAAAATTCACCAAGTTTATGGCCTACCATGTTTTCCGAAACGAAAACAGGCACGAACTTATTACCGTTATGCACGGCAAAAGTATGACCAACAAAATCCGGTGTGATAGTGGTTGATCTTGACCAGGTCTTTAAAACCTTCTTCTGGTTAGCTTTATTTAAGTCTTCAACTTTCTTAAGAAGCTTTGGATCTATGAACGGTCCTTTTTTAAGTGATCTTGGCATTTATTATGGAATTACTTTCTTCTCTTAACTATGAATTTATTTGACAGATTCTTTTTCTTTCTTGTTTTGTATCCTTTGGCAGGAATACCCCAGGGACTGACCGGATGTCCGCCGCCTGATGTTTTACCTTCACCGCCGCCCATCGGGTGATCAACCGGGTTCATCGCAACACCTCTGACTTTAGGCCTTCTGCCTAACCATCTTGAGCGGCCCGCTTTACCAAGCGAAATGTTCTCGTGTTCAAGATTACTTACAACGCCAATTGTGGCTTTGCAGGTATTAAGAACCATTCTAACTTCGCCCGAAGGCAGTTTCACCTGTGAATATCTTTCATCCTTCGCAACAACAATGCATGAACTGCCGGCGCTGCGCGCAAGCTGTCCGCCTTTGCCGGGCTTCAATTCCAGATTATGTATGAACGTTCCAAGTGGTATATTTGCAAGCGGTAATGTGTTTCCTACTGTTATATCAGAATCAACTCCTGAGTAGATCGATGTTCCGACCTTTAAACTGTCAGGAGCAATAATATATGTAATTTCACCATCGGGATATTTAACCAGCGCAATCCTGGCTGAACGGTTAGGATCGTATTCAATAGCCTCAACTTTTCCTTCTACTCCGGTCTTTTCCCTTTTGAAATCAATTACACGGTACATTCTTTTATGTCCGCCGCCTCTGCGTCTTGAAGTTATTCTTCCGGTGTTATTTCTTCCGCCGGATTTCTTTAAAGGTTTTAACAGAGATTTTTCCGGCGTGGACTTTGTAATTTCTTCGAATGAAGAAATTGTGTAGTACCTTGTTGCCGGTGTCATTGGTTTTAACTTTTTTAATGCCATTACAATATAATCCTGATCAGATTTTAGTCTATTTTATAAAAATTACACAAATTTGCAAAAAACGATTGAAATAGTTTGGTACAGAAGACAAATATAGCGGTTTTATTATTTAATGTCAATGTAGCAAATGATGGTAAACTCCATAGCTAAGGTATTATATTACGTAGGATAGGGTTTGTTAATCATTCTGAAATATGACAAATGTCAAGTCATTATGTGCTTTTTTTGCGGTTTTTTTATGGTTCACAATATACTATATATAGTATCCCATCTGAAGACTCTAAAATGCTTAAATTCAAGATAATACGCTCAAATTCAACTCCGTTTAAGAATCCTGGTTCCTTGCTGTATAAAAATGAACAAGGGGCATCTTAGCCCCCTGTTCGCGATTCTTATCTGTGAATCTGAATACAATCTCAAAAATCCCTATTTAACCAGTACCATCCTTTTGGTCTCTATCATATTATTATCGGCGATTAATGAATAGAAATAAATGCCGGATGCAAGATTGGTCCCGTCAAAATCATATGAAACAGTACCTGCGTTAATATCTGTGTTATTGAAAAGAATGCTTACTTCCCTTCCAAGGATATCGTATACCTTCAAGGTGATTTTAGCAGCTCTAGGCAAACCAAACCTTATTGTTGTAACAGGATTAAACGGATTAGGATAGTTTTGTTCCAGTGTAAATCTCTCCGGGATCTGATTTTGCCATGTTATCCCTCCTGTTAACGGATTGTATAATTTCAGTATTCCTGCAGATGAAGCGCATGCGTAAGCTGAGTCATACCCTTTTGCGTAAATGCCGTTTGTTGTTGAGCCTCCCGTATTCAATACCTGCCATACATTGCCGCCATTCGAGGTCCTGTATGTCAAACCAGATGCTCCCGCTATGAAACCTGTGTTAACATTGCTGAAAGAAACCATGTATAGACTTGATGTGAACGGAACTGCCACAGTATCCCAGTTTGTTCCGCCGTTTGTGGTTTTCCTTACAGTACCTGATAATCCGCAAAGATAACCTGTGTTCGCATCAAACATTTGCACATCATAAAGTGAAGATGTAGTTCCCGGAGTCTGCGCGACCCAATTTGTTCCGCCGTTAGTCGTCTTTCTGATTGTACCGGTTGTTCCCACAAACCACCCGGTGTTTGCATCAAGCATTTCAATATTGTACAAAGTGTTAGTTATTCCTGTTGTCTGAAGTTCCCAGTTCGTGCCGCCGTTGGTAGTTTTGAATATCCTTCCCGATGAACCTGAAATATATCCCGTACTGCTGTTCACAAAATCCAGATTGTACATTGTTGTTGATGTTGAGTATACAGTCGATGTATCCCAGTTCAGTCCGCCGTTGGTTGTTTTTGCCAGCTTGCTTGATGCACCTGATACAAAACCTGTATTCGCGTTCAGCATCTTAATTCCGTAACAGGTGAATGTTACGTTTGATGCTGCCGTGAAGTTCCAGTTTGCGCCCCCATTGCTTGATACAATTATCGGCACCGGCGCAACAGAACCTACTGCTATCACTCTTCCGTTCATATTATCGCACCAAATATCATTAAGTGTGCTTGAGTATCCCAGGTAATTATGGGCAACCCAGTTTGAACCGCCGTTAGTGGAAGTATTTATCAGTCCAAACGCACCGCCGGTAACCATATTAGCCGCGTTTCTATCCAATGAATAATATGTCGAAACATAATACTGATTTCCCGCTATTGAGACTGAATCCCATGTATTTCCGTTATCCATACTTCTGAATGCATAAAACGAATTTCCTGATACATAAATATGGTCAACGCCTGAATTCAATACATTTGGTGAAAAAGTTAATTCATAAAATGTGCTTGTCGGCAATCCCGTACTGGTTTGCGTCCAGTTGGCGCCGCCATTTGTTGTTACCCTAATTGATGTTGATGAACCGCAGACCCAGCCTGTATTCATATCTTTAAAATTTATATCATACAGTGTAACCGAGGCTCCTGTTGATACAATGCTCCAGTTTGTACCCCCGTTAGTTGTGTACCTTATGTTTCCGCCTGAAGAAGTACAGTAGATCCTGTTCACATCCAGCGCGAATATATTATATAATGCGGCTGATGCACCAGTTGATATGGGTGTCCAGTTCAAGCCTGCATCGGTAGTTTTGATGATATTTCCGCCCGTTGAGGTACAAATGAATCCTGTGGTTGAATTAATAAAATGTATTCCGTAAAGTGTGGCTGTCTGCCCCGTTGAAACGGTATCCCATGTTGTGCCGCCATTTGTGGTTCTGGCAAGTTTCCCTTGTTCGCCTGATGCAAATCCGGTATTCTGATCAAAGAACCAGCCGCTGTATGCAAATATCTGATCGTTTTGCTGAGTGCCAAAAACGTTGTGAGTAATAAACCAGTTGGCACCGGAATTTGTTGTTTTGATGAATGTCCCTGCATAGCCTAATGCGTAAAATGTTGTAGCGTTGAAAGCTTTAACATAACGCAGTGTATTGCCCTGAGGAGTAGGATGAACCCATTTCCATGGTGAATTCACCTGTGAATATACACCAAGATTTAAAACGATTAGCAGCAAAAATAACAAATGTAATTTTAAAAATTTCATCTTAAGTTTCTCCTTTAATGAAACGTTGATTAAATTGCTATTAAAAAGTTAGTTAGATAAACTAATATATATTTATTTTTATCCTACAGCAAGGGTAATAAATTCCTACATTGCAATTTATCTTTTTCCTACTCTGTAAAACAAAATTCTTAAATAATTGATATTCAGTTAGATATATAAATTGATAAGGACGTTTGTATGTAAAAAAGGCGTTACAAGTAAATGTAACGCCTTTAAATTTAATAAGAATGACTTTTTACTTAATAAGCACCATTCTCTTAGTATCTATCTTATTATTATTTACAATTAGCGAATAGAAATAAACCCCCGAAGCAAGTTCAGAACCATCGAAATTATAAACTACTGTACCCGCGTTCAGCAGAACATTATTGAAAAGTATGCTGACTTCCCTTCCAAGAATATCATATACTTTCAAAGTAACATTTGCGGTTTTTGGCAATCCGAACTTAATTGTTGTTACAGGATTAAACGGATTGGGATAATTCTGTTCCAAAGTAAATTTTTCAGGGGCAGTATTGTGCCAGGTGATACCGCCTACAAGCCCGTTGTAATATTTCTGTATCATTGCGCCGGAGCCTGCTACAAAAGCTGAATCATATCCTTTCGCGTAAACACTGTTGAGTGTTGATGCGCCGCTGTTCTTGATTTCCCAGCTGGCTCCTCCGTTAGATGTTCTGAAAGTGTACCCGGAAGCGCCGACAACATAACCGGTATTCATATTCGGGAATGAAATTGAATACTGCGATGCTGAGATTGGCGTTAAGACCGTATCCCAGTTTGTGCCGCCGTTTGTAGTTCTCCTTAATGTTCCGCCAATTCCTCCAAGATATCCTGAAGTTGCATTCACCATATTTATCCAGTACAAAGTTGATGTGTAATTGGCGTTCTGTGTATTCCACGTTGTACCGCCGTCTGTGGTATTCTTAACTGTACCCGATGATCCGATAAAATAACCGGTCAAGGCATTTACCATGTCTATTCTGTATAATGTTGCTGTAACTCCTGTGGTTTGCAGTGTCCAGTTTGCGCCGCCGTTCACAGTTTTATAAACAGTCCCCGATGAACCGCTTACCCAACCAGTATCAACGCTTATAAAATCAGGGCAGTATAACGTACTGGTAGCTCCTACAAAAGAAACCGAATCCCAATTCATGCCGCCATTGGTGGTTTTAAAAACTTTCCCTGAAGAACCTGATGCGTAACCTGTGCTTGAGTTTATCATTTTTAAGCCATATATCGATGTAGTTATTCCCGTACCTATATCATATATCCAGTTTGTCCCGCCGTTTGTAGAAACCAGGAATGGGGTCGGGCCTGCCAAACCAAC
>JBHEKV010000096.1:0-5473 GCA_041859235.1 Ignavibacteria bacterium
GAGAATATTATCTTCTTGCCATCAGGCGACCAGCTGTAAGCTCCGCTTACTGAAGCGATCAACATTTCGTCATCTTTACCCGAACCCAAATTGTGTATAAACATTGAAGTTGCACCGTAATCATATTCTTTGTTTGAAAGATAAGTGATCTTTTTGCCGTCAGGTGAAAATTGTGGGTAATAGTTGGCAAAACCAACATCAGCAATTATTTTACCTTCAACCTGAAGTTTCTTAATACCCTCAACTTTATCCTTGTAATCCTGTTTTAAATATGCTTTCCATTCATCATAAAGATCACTGCCATCTTTGCCAATTGCTTTTTTGAATGCGCCTTCGGAGTTTATCCGTGTCAGGTCACCCAGATTTTCAGAAACTTCTCGCAGCTTATCTTCACCATATTTTTCGGCTATGTATCTTGATAGCGCAAATCCGGAATTATATATCGATTCAGCCTTATAAGTTGTAACAGATGCAAACTGCCCCATATCTTCCCACGAAAGCATTTTATCGCCAAGTACGCGCATTCGCAGGATCATATCCCTGTGGGCATCCCAGTAATCATAGCCAAGCTGCTGGCGCTGGTACTGCGCAGTTCCTTCAGCGAACCATGCAGGCACTCCAACACCTGAGATCGGGTATGAAATTATTGTGTTAGGATAGCCATATAATACATCGGGTCTGCGTTCCTTTTCGTAATTTAGGAACTGAATGTAGAGTGAAGGGAATTTCGTAGAAAACTTCATTGAAGCCTGAACCTGTATTACGTGTGTGTATTCGTGTGTTATCACATTCCTAAGCCAGTTATGTGTACCGCGCAGGTCAAAATCAAGCGAAGCGGATGCTATTTCTATCCTGTTACCATAATAATCTGTGGCGCCGTTCGAAATATCTGATTCATCGTTGATTATCCACGAAGTTTTATCCTCAGGAGCATATTTATACAATGAAGTAATAGGTCCGTATATTTCTTCAGCTATTTTAGCTGTAAGTTTTGCCGTTCTTTCAGTGCCTTTGTGATAATGAACATAGAAATGGTCGGTTTCAATTGTGAACCATTCAAGCTCTGGGTTTGGCTCAAATTGTGAAAAAGTAACGGTTGAGATCAGCAATAATAATAACAGGATTCTTGATATCATAAAAATATTTTAAATTTAGCTTATTAAGTAAATAAACGCATGAAAGTACCTTAATCGTTTCCCGGTTGTTTTGGGTACGAAAAAGACAAGATTAACTGAAAATCACAGTTATATCAATGATAAAAAATATCGAAAAATTGAGAATTATTTAAAAACGGGTAGAATTGTTTGCTATATTGTGGTATTAAATATTTGACAAATTTAGTTGTAAATGAGCAAAAAGTAAAGGGGCAGATTTTATCCGCCCCTGTTATGGCGCCACAATAAGGGTGCAAATCATCTCATTTAGTAAGGTTCACCCGATAATGGTAAGGTTTTTAAAAATTCTGTAAGTTACAAATTTAAGGATTCACATTTTAAGGTTTTCCCAGATTTGGTAAGGTTTCTTTCCAATGATGTAAGGTTTGAACAGGTAACTTATTTAATTAATGACATTTTCTTAACCATGCTGAAATCATCGGTAATTAGCCTGTACATGTATATACCGCTTGAAAATTTCGCTGCATTCCAGTTCACCTCATAAGTTCCGGGAGTTAGTTGCTGGTTTACAAGTGATTCCACTTCCCTTCCCAGCAAATCGTACACAGCGAGCTTCACATTTGCAAGTTTTGGAATTGAGAATTTGATGTTTGTATTTGGATTAAAAGGATTCGGGTAATTCTGCGATAGTGAAAAATCTCCTGGTATGTAATTTGAAATCGGTTCAATCCCGATAAACCCGCCGTTTATAGTTTTAAGGATCAGTGAATTCCCGCCGCAGGCAAAACCTTTGTAAGGGTCAAAAAAATGTAAATCACGAAAAGTAACGTTCCACCCGCCAGTCCATGAAATCGACCATGAAACCCCGGCATCAGTAGTTTTTATGATATTCCCACCGGATCCGGAGATATAACCAGTATTTGTGTTTGTGAAATATATAGACCAGAAATGGTTTTGCAGTCCGGGATTGACCTCAAACCAGCTAGTTCCACCGTTCGTAGTCCTTAATATTTTGCTTATAAATGACGTGGTATCAAGTATCACAAATCCGTTATTAACATCGGTAAAGAATATTGTATGGGCGTACTCAAATCCCGATAGTATAGTTTGAGTCCAGTTAATACCGCCGTTCGTAGTCTTATACAAAAAACCCAGGTCGTACGCTGCAAAACCGGTAAATTCATTTAAAAAATAACTGCTTCCAAATTCACCGAATTGGGGAAGTATTCTAATCCAGTTTTCTCCGCTATTAGTACTTTTAAAAATTCCGGTAGCTGTAGTTGCAAAAAAAACATTACCAAAAGATTTTATCGAACTGATATGACCGCCTATTTCATTTGAAGGAATATAAAACCAATTTACGCCGGCATTTGTTGTCTTCACGATCTTTGACTGGCTTAAAAGGAATCCGCCAAACGCGATGATAGTGTTTGTATCATAATAATATGAGCCTCTTATTTCGAAATTTGTATCAGTAAAAATAATATTCCAGTTATCACCTGAATTTGTCGTCCTGTAGATAACACCTTTGGCTGAATTTGTCGCAGGGAAGTATTTTTCACCGCAAGCAAGTCCCGTATTTTCATTTAGAAAATTAATATCCGATAGTGTGTAATTAGTATCGTAGTTTTGTACTGTCCATTGAGACTGAACATTCATTATTACCAATACATTTGCCAGTAAAATTGAAATTTGAATTATTTTCATTATTGATATTTTGGGGGCAGATTTTTTTTCTGCCCCGATTAACGATTAAGTTTATTTTATTAAGGACATTTTCTTAACCATGCTGAAATCATCGGTAATTAGCCTGTACATGTATATACCGCTTGAAAATTTCGCTGCATTCCAGTTCACCTCATAAGTCCCGGGTATTAGCTGCTGGTTTACAAGTGATTCCACTTCCCTTCCCAGCAAATCGTACACAGCGAGCTTCACATTTGCAAGTTTTGGAATTGAGAATTTGATGTTTGTATTTGGATTAAAAGGATTTGGATAATTCTGTTCAAGGTTAAATTCACCCGGAATTTCTGTTGAGATCTGATTGATCCCTATAACGCCGCCTGTAGTGGTTTTAAACACTTTCCCTTTGGTTCCTGTAACATAACCAAGTTCGTTATTTAAAAAACACAATGCATAGATTGAATCATTATTCTGCTGCAAAACCTCCTGCCAGCTTAGCCCGCCGTCAGTTGATTTAAGAACACCTCTGTCTTTCGTTAAATATCCTGTAAGCAAATTCGTGAACTTGATGGAATAAAGAGATTCCAGGGTACCAATGTTCATTTCCTGCCATGTTGAGCCCTGGTCAGTGGTTTTTATTATTCTTCCCTGAAAGCCAACCGCATAACCGGTCGAATTATTTAAGAATGTTATATCCCTGAATGTAAGGTGCGAGTTCAGATAAAAGACCGCCCAGTTTATTCCGGCATTAGTTGTCTTATAAATTTTGCCGCTATCTGAAAGCAATATTCCAGTATTTATATCAAAGAAATGTATCTTTTTATATGAAAGATAATCTGAGGGACCATCGGCAACGAAGAATAAAGTATCCCAGTTGTTACCACCGTTTACAGTCTTAAAAACTCCGTTATAACTTGAAAGATAACCTGTTAATGTGTTCGCAAAGTAAATATTGTAAAAGTGTGTGAACCCCGGAGTCATAAAATTGATTATCACGCTCCAGTTGAGTCCCGCGTTAGTTGTCTTCAAAAGCTTACCTGATGATGCATAAGAACCTCCAATTGCAAAACCGGTATTCTGATCCAGGAAGTAAAAACTTTTAACTCTCAAATTACTATCCAGCAGAACTCTTTGCCAGTTTGTTCCGCCGTTAGTGGTTCTTATGATCTCTCCTCCCACGAAATTATTATTGATGGGAAGCGGCGCGGCAGAACCGATCAGACCGGTGTTTTCATTAAGGAAATATATAGCACTTAAGTAGAAAGAAGAGTTTGAATTTTGCTCCACCCATTGTGAAATTGTTTTGAATGGTACTAAAGATGAAAAAATGATAAGCAGCAGCATAAGGCGCTTAAAAGTGAGCTGACACATAAATTACCTCCATAATTTTATGTTGTGGCCAGGCAAAAGGCTAAGCCCGTACAAAAAATTGTATGATTACTCTCCTTATTAAATTAAATAAATAATTTAAACAGTAAAAATAATTGAGATAATTTAGTTGTTAATTTGAGAAATATAAAAAAGGTAGTGTTTTGTGCTTTATCTTTTAGATTAAGTTATACTCAAATATAATACAACATTTCAGAAAAAGCAAATGCCCGGAACAAAAATTATTCCCTAACATGTTTACGGCATAATTAGCTATCTTTGTAAATATGTCAGAATTTACAGATGAAATTAAAAACATCTTCTCCCCTTCAGGATTGCTCTCAGAATTGGAAGGATTTGAATACCGCTCACAGCAGCAGCAAATGGCTGTTAGTATAGCAGAATCGCTGGAATCAGGTGAGCATAATATCATCGAAGCTCCCACAGGAGTTGGCAAGTCTCTTGCCTACCTTGTACCTGCAATACTTTTCGCCCTGCAGAACGAACGTAAAGCGATAATTTCGACCTGTACAATTAACCTGCAGGAACAGCTTATTAATAAAGATATTCCTGCCCTGGCTAAAATACTGCCGGTTGAATTCAAATATGAAATACTCAAAGGCCGGAATAATTATATTTGCACAAAGCGCCTGAATAAGGCTATGATAGAAAAAAATTCCCTTTTTATGACAAGTGAGCAGCAGACCCTGCAGAAGATATATGATTTTGTAAATAAAGAAGGCAAAGGAACAAGGCAGGATATTCCTTTCCCTGTAGATGATGCTGTTTGGAGCGAAATTTTTGCCGAAGAAGGCGTATGTACGCAAAAATCATGCGGCGGAGCCGATACAAATTGCCACTACCAGCAGGCTAAACAGCGAATGAAAGACGCTGACCTGCTTGTACTGAATCACCATTTATTTTTTACCCTGTTTGGATTCTATGAACGTGATTCCGAAGGCTACCTGTACTTCAATGACTTCGTTATTTTTGATGAAGCACACACTGTCGAGCAAATTGCCGCTGAACGAGTATCGCCATCAGTATCAAAAGAACAAATAAGGTTCTGGCTGAATAAACTTTACAATCCCCGTACACAAAAAGGATTTTTTTCAATAAAGCCGGCAGACAGGTTAAAGAAGGCAATTGAAAATACTTACCAGGATAACGAGCATTTTTTCAAAATGCTGCATTCACATGTGAATAACGTATACTCAGCCCAGGCCCACAAAAGCGCTATAAGGATCAAGCAGCCAATAACCTTGGGCATTGAGCTTATGGAATCACTGCTTGAGCTGACAATTGAG
>JBHEKV010000008.1:0-12266 GCA_041859235.1 Ignavibacteria bacterium
TCAATTGCCTTTCTGTAATAAACCTCGGCAACATCAAAATTACCTTTATTGGCATAAATATTGCCTATATTAATATAAGTAACAACACCCGGCCTTCCTTCGGCAGACATGAACAGGATATCATTGGTTTTCCATTCCGCGTTCCGGGTAAAGGTCATATATACAAATATTATCAGCACTGCCGCGCTGATACCCATTACAATATTGTATGTCTTCTTTGTGAAATACCTGAACAGAACTGCGGCTGCAATAATGCTTACAAACATTGAAGGAATATAAAGGAACCTGTCTGCCATGAAATTCATCGTAGGAACAATATTCATAACAGGCAGAAGAGTAACAAAAAAGATAATTATAGCATAGGAGATATAAGGTGCCTTTTTGATAAAATACACTGAAGCTCCGCCCATAACAAGGATAAAGAACAATGCAAACATTGCTCTGAATTCCGTGATACTTGAAATATCCGGCATATACCCGCTGTAATGGTACAGCATTCCGTAAGGCGCAATGGATAGCCTGAAATAAAGCGGAACAGTTTGCAGCATTGTAAAAATTGTTGTGGCTGTATCCTTATCAAAAAAATAATAATAGGTCATCCTCGGTACAACAGTACGCAATGCGTACCATCTTAAGAGCATAAACAAACCTGAAATTACAATAAGTGAACCGTAAATTACATATCTTTTCTTAAGGAGTTCTTTGAATTCACTCCTGTTGATGATCATATCGTACAATATAATAACAGCAGGCAGAGTTATTGCCATTTCCTTGGAAAACAGCGAGAACAAATAAAAGAAAAGAGTTAACACAAGGTTTTTATTTGAAGGATCTTTACTGTATTTTAAATAGTATAAAAATGCCGCGAAAAAGAAAGTACATGCCAGCCCGTCCGTCCTGCCGCTTACCCAGGCAACCACTTCAGTGTGGATGGGATGTACCGCGAAGATAAGCGCTGCTATGAGTATAATGTAATCTTTGTAGGGTGATTTGAATTTTTCGAACATCAGCAAAAGCAAAGCGTAAAAAAGCAGCACATTTATAATGTGCATAATGACATTAGTTAAATGGTAACCAAAGGGATTGAATTCCCATATAGCGTAATCAATCGCATAAGTTGATGATACTACCGGCCTGTAATACGCGCCGATTACCTTATGGAAGCCCATTTCTCCCGTGAAGAATTTCGGGATGTTGGATAGCTCCATAATAGTAGGATCAGCCTGTACAACTGATTCATCATCAAAAACAAAATCATTGTACAGTGAATTTGCGTACACTGCAAAAGTTATTACCGCAAGGATAATGTATACAATATTTTTTTTAAGAAGCGGTGTTTCTTCTTTTTTTACAGGTTGTTTCTTTGCCATTTAAATAAATACGTTCAAAAAAAATTAACATCTGTTTACAGCTTTGCGCCAACAACCAATGTAGATTTGATGGTTTCAACTACTCCGTTCTGGTCATTAAGCGCTTCAAGAAATATGATATAAATGCCAAGCCTTAATTTCCTGTTCTCATCATCAAGTCCGTTGTAAACTATTTGACCCTCGGGGCCTGATGCCTGGTTATTGAGTATCGTTTTTATCAGTCTGCCTTTTACATCATAAATTTTCATTCTCACTTGCGAAACTGCATTCTTAAGCTTGTAGCTTATTATGGCAAAATCTTCATAACCATCTCCATCAGGTGAGAACGGGTTTGGCGAGACTGAAATTTCTCCTGTTGTTATATTCTGATTGGTGAAAATACTGTTCTTTAAACCGGGTGAGCCGCCGTTTGGATAAGTACAGCTGCTCCAGCTTTTGCCGTCATTGCCGTTAAGTGCCGGATTGATCTTTTCAAGCGACCTTCCCGAACCCGGCAGATTTGGATTATACCAGTTATCGCTATAGAAGACGCTGTCAATCATCGTCCGGTATACGTCAGCAATTTTTACAAGGTCAGCATCATTATTCAAACCAAGTGAACCGGCTATGAAAACTTTCTGCGTACTATCGGGTGTTCTTAAATATGGAAATGCACTATAAATATTTGTATCAGCAGCTATAACAGCATACATACCGGGTTTAATAATAGCTGTACATGTATCCGCAATATTCTTTGAGCCGCCTGTTTCCGATAGCAGCCAGCCGACAATATTTATGTTCTGCGATGTAGGATTATAAAGCTCTATGTATTCAGGCTGCCCGCTGAGCGGCGCTGCCATAATTTCATTAACAATAAGGTCATTTCTCTGGTAATGCACAGCGGCGGATATTGAGTTAATTAATGTCGGGGTAGACTTTTCACAAGCAATTGAGCTTGCCCAGTTGCTTGAATCGTTTGAAACTCCGTTAATATCTATTCGCTCAAGCGATGAATTTGAGCCGCCCCAATCAGGCAGGTAATCAACCCTGTCAGATACCGCTCCGCTTATTTTATATACAATAACCGCATCACCAGTATTGTTGAGTGATGGCAGTGATGAATTTATGATCACTTTCGATGAATCAATTGAAGGATGATTTGCATATATCGCCCCGCTTTGGCTTATTACCGCATAGCTTAAAGGATTCAGGAAATAATCGTTCGCTGTGATTATTATCTGAGTCAGGCTGTTATCTGAAACTTTCCAGTTCTTTAAGTTTACAACTGAATCAGAGTTATTGTATATCTCTATCCATTCACACTCACCTATAGGGAAGTCATACATGATCTCATTTATTATGACTCTGCCGGCGGTTGAGCCGCCTGCCACTTCAATTGAAGCAACATACTTGTTATTAGATGTATCTTCATCTGCGCCGTAATTTACAACAGCTATGTACTGCCGCAGACCTGCGCTATCAAGAATCTGTGAATATGTTACATTAATTGAATCTCCCGCACTTAATACTCCGCTGGAATTAATTGTTGCTTTAAGTTCATTCGGAGTTGCGATGCTATCTTTATTGTAATCATCGTAAAATGCTACTGAGTATGACGGTGCGCTGTTTAGTCCCCTGTTTTTCACCTGCGCAATAATGCCAAGCGTATCGCCAAGCGCCGGCAGTGTACGGCTGAAAGTAATTTTATTCAGTGCAAGATCATTTGGTTTTGGGGTCAGACTGTTAAGTTTATTCGGAGTTGCTCCAACTGAAGAAACGCATGTTCCCCAGTTTGTTTGCAGATTTGTTGGAGCACTTACTGAAATTCTTTCAAGTGACTTATTATTTGTGCTTCCGCCCCATGAAGAGCTAAATGTGATACTATCAATTACAATTCCCGTTGAATTGAATAATACAAGGTTATCGCCTGTGTTATTCAAAGCGCTCCAGCCTGTAGACTGAAGGAATATGCCAGGATTGTTCGGGTAGAAGCTTTTTACTGCCGCTGAATCTTCACAAACAACAACAAATCCGCCTGCGGGAATATTTACAGGCTGAGAAGTTATAGTGTGAATTGTGGCTGTTGCGTCTTTCCATTTCCAGTTGGCTAAATTTACAGGATTTGAAGTTTTATTATAGATTTCAAACCATTCTTTGCCCGTTCCTGTAGTTGGAGCGTACATTATTTCATTTATAACCAGCGAATCAAATCCGCCGCCGGCAATGACCGTAACCGTACCTGTTCTTTTGTTATTCGAGGTATCTTCATCAGATGCGTAATTCACCACTGCGATAAACTGCCTAACGCCAAGCGAATCCATTACCTTTGATGTATTGAAGTTAGCTGAATCACCCGAGTTAAGCGGTGAAGATGAATTGACAGTGTTAATAAGTTCATTTGGAGTTGGATTACCGTCATCATTATAATCATCATAAAATGATACACTGTACGTATTTGCCGGAAGCAATCCCCTGTTTTTTACATTAGCTGTTATTTGCAGGTTCGTTCCTATTAAGGGATTGTTACTGCTGAACGAAAGTATATTCAATGCAAGGTCGTTGTTCAAAGGTGAAAGGCTGTTTCTCTGGTTAGGTGTTGCACCCAGAGTAGCAACAGACGTGCCCCAGTTTGTCTGCTGATTTGTGGGGGCTACTGAACTGATACGCTCCATTGACCTGTTGCCTGAACCGCCGCCCCAGGAATTTGTGAATTGAATTGAATCAATAACAATGCTTGATGCATTGAAAATTATGAGATTTTCAGTTCCGGTGTTATTCAATGAGCTCCATCCGTTTGTTGGCTGAAGCAGTATTCCCGTAAAACCAGGAAAAGCAGTTCTGAATGCGGCTGAATCCTGGCATACAACGGCATAGCCGTTCGCAGGAAGATCAATATTCTGTGTTGTAAATGTTCTTAGAGTTGCTGTGGCATCTTTCCATTTCCAGTTTGCCATGTTAAAAGGTGAGGCAGTATTATTGTATAGCTCAAACCATTCATTGGCTGCGGGTGTCGGCGCGTACATAATTTCGTTAATAGCCACATCACCCGGATTCTGCGCATGCGCTAAGTTACATAAAATCAATAAAAGCCCTGAAACCAGTAGGAATTTAAATTTCATATTATTGCTAAAAATGATAAAATATATTTGTAAATTTACAGAAATAAATGCTGTATTACAACGAAAATTAAACTAATGAGAAATATCAAGATCTGCCTGGCATTAATTGCCGCCATATTGATACACGGATGCGCGAATATTCACACAACGCCGGATGGCGCCGTAGTAGCATTTATTGTGGCGGCTGAGCAGCGTGATATGACCAAGGCATGGAATATTCTTAGCCCCGAATTGCAGGCATACTATAACGGGCAGGGAGAAAAGATGCGTAAATCAGGCAGAGGCGCGCTTGAAAATGAAATTGCAAAGATTACAAAGTTCCGTACAGTAAAGAAAGATTACAGAATTCAGGTTGACAGCACTAACAAGTCTAATGTAAATATTGTAACTATCGGCGGACCCGTACACAAGATTGAAACAATTCAATTGGAAGGTGATTACAAAATTAAAGATGCGGCTTCACTTAAGAACCTGCTGGATGGCATAACGGGTGAAGTAAGTAAAAAAGAAGAATACTAGATTTCTAATGCTTTTTATAGCCACGGTCTTTAGACCGTGGTCTCGGACTTCCATAAAATTGGGCTTTAGCCCATAATGTTATCACGAAATAATTGGGACTAAAGTCCCATGTTCTTTTTATTTTTTTCCACGGTCTAAAGACCGTGGCTAACATATTTTTCAATACCTGGTTTTTATTATCTTTGGAAATTAACACAGAAAACTATAATGGGTCATTGTCATATTTCAAAAAACATAATGAAAAAAGCCGCATAGAACTTATGCGGCTTTAAAAGTTTTTATACTATCTTATCAATTATACTCATACCTGAAAGTATCCCATATCGGCGAAACAAGCCTGTAATCTCCAAAGCCGGTATTATCAATAAATACAAACTGTTTATTGTCTTTGTAATAATCCCACACTTCATATGGTTTCGAGTCCATTTCATAAGGATGCCTTTCAATATTGTTTGGCTCGCCAAAAATAATATAAACCATTCCCATATCAGTACGCCAGCCGGCGGAATATACATTCCCGAAGAATTTATTGGCGGCATTTACGCGCCTGTAATATTCCTGCATAACTTCGTTCCGTTTTGTGTTTGGCGAAGGGTCTTTCTTTTTCCAGAAATCAAGCAGTCGTTTCTGTTTTTCCTGGTCGGTCTTCCCGTCACGGATATAATCCATCTCATCGCCTTTGGCAATGTACTGCAGCTGCTCTACAAGTATATCTATGTCTTTCATAGGCAGCGGGAAATCTATGGCAACATTATCAAAATATGAATCAGTTGAATAATCGTAATTGCTGCTAGCCGCCTTAATTTCGATGGTGTACTTTCCGTAACCCAGGTCCGAAGTCGGCACAGCCATAAACACCTGGTTCTGGAAGGCAAGTCCGTTTGTTACATCAATTGTCTCATTCTTAACGTAAACTTCCTTCTTTTCAGGATCGAGTATCCTGCAGTTCACGTCAATTTTTTCATCGTCATTATTCTTGTATATATAATAGAAAAGGTAGAATGTATCAATAGCCGCTACATTTCTGCCAACATCAGGGGTAATGGTCTTTTTCCCGTCATTGGATGAAAGCCGCGATACTATCATTACATCGCTGATGCTCAGCGGCGCGGTGGAATAATCCTCAACTTTGATGCTTCTTTCCTTTTCAGTCTTGTTTTTAGTTCCCTGCTCATACACAGATACATAAACATCATATTCGCCCGGCGGCAGGAACATATTGCGCGTTAATATCTGTGAGTTTTGCGAAAGGTACTCCTGCCCGGTCTGCTGGGTACTTACTTCTTCCTTAGAAACGTTGTTGTAAATAATATTGCCTGATTTATCCTTTACGTCAATATTCAGATCAAATTTTGAAATAAAAGTGTTCTTTATCGTTTTGGACTTAACGAACTCCATATTTTTCAGCGGGATTTCGACATAAATATCCACGCGTGAGCGCGTACCTTCGGTGGAATAAAAATTCAATATATCCAGATTGAAAAGTTCCGGTTTAGGCAGAAATTCCTGTGAAAACGAGGGGCTGAGATGTATACCGAGAAGAAGGACTCCTAGTATTATAGTAAATAATTTTCTCATGATACTCTGTTTTTGAATGAGATTGATTAATTTCCCTTAAATTAATACAATAAAAAGGGAAATTCAAATGAAAAACCAGAAATTATTAATTCTACAATTAACAACATAATTTCAGGTTTTCAGGTTCTTATATGCTTTGACAAGACATAGCTCCTGAAGTGACAATCAATAAAAAAGGCGCAGTAAATGCGCCTTTTCCTTCAAATCATATATTTTACCCGTTGTTGGTGTTGTCACCAACAACAAAACAACCGGGAATGATAAAAAGCTCTAATACCTGATATACTTATAACCTTGGTACTGCAGGTCTGTAAGTCTTGGGTATGCCCCGACATAAAGTATCTCAACTCCCGGCAATATATCCTTTTCAGTCCAGTTGTTCATTTCCATGGTGACTATACATAGCTCAACACTTACCCCCTGGCTTATCAGCTTTGCAACCTGCTCTTTGTTTGGATTAGGTTCATCTTTGCCTGTAACCTTTTTATACATTTCATCAACCAGCAAAAACTTGCCTGCGGGACCGTGCAGAATTACACTAATCCTGTAATTTTCTTTTGGAACCCCAAGCAGTTCATACCGGCTGAACTGCATTTCAGGATACAACAGCCCGCCTGAAATTCCCTTTTCGATTTCATCTGTTGATACTTCCCATACTATCTTAATATCAGTAGTGTTGGATAGTTTATCAATAACTGTATGCTGTGCAAATACATTAAATGAAAACACAATGAACAGAATCGGGAGAACTGATTTAGATTTCATATAAATAAAATTAGATTTTAGTTTTATCATCACACATTAAACCTGAAATACACCACGTCGCCATCCTTCACTTCGTAATCCTTGCCTTCTACGCGCATAAGGCCTTTTTCCTTAACGGCATGTTCGCTGCCGTGAGCGATCAGATCGGCGTAACTCATAATTTCAGCGCGGATAAAGCCGTGCTCAAAATCGGTGTGAATAATACCCGCCGCCTGCGGCGCCTTTGTGCCCTGCACAAAGGTCCATGCATGCACTTCCTTTTCACCCGCGGTAAAGAATGTTTTAAGTCCAAGTAAATGATATGCAGTATGAATAAGTTTATCCAGTCCCGCTTCTTCAATTCCAAGCTCCTTTAAGAATTCCGCTTTTTCATCAGGCTCAAGCTGTGAGAGCTCTGATTCAATTTCTACCGAAAGCACTATTGCCTCTTCGCCTTCTTTCTCTGCGATTTCCTGCACAATTTTTGAATATTCATTGCCGCCAATATTCTTGTCATCAACATTGGCAACATACAGTACATGTTTATCTGTCAATAGATTCAGCTCGTGCAGATGTTTGTAATCATCGGGTGAGTGTGTTTTCTTGTATTCATTAATGTAATACTTGGCAAGCCTGCCTGATTCAAGATGTTTCTTCAGTTCCTGGTAACTTGCGTACTCATCCTTTATCTTTTTGTCGCCTGTTTTAAGTCCCTTTTCGGTTTTCTGAATTTTCGCTTCAAGTGTTTCGATATCCTTGAGTATCAGCTCGGTTTCAATTATCTCAATATCGGCTTTCGGGTCAACCTTGTTGTTTACGTGGATCACATTCTCATTTTCAAAGCAGCGCACAATGTGTACAATTGCATCAACTTCGCGGATGTGTGAAAGGAACTTATTCCCAAGCCCCTCGCCTTTTGAGGCGCCGGCAACAAGTCCGGCAATATCAACAAACTCTATGACCGTTTTTACTATTTTTTTTGAATTGTAAAGCTTCACAAGTTCATCTACGCGTTTATCGGGAATTGTTACAATTCCTAAATTCGGTTCGATTGTGCAAAACGGGTAATTGGCAGCTTCAGCTGCCTGGGATGAAGTTAAGCAATTGAACAGGGTTGATTTACCAACATTGGGTAGTCCTACAATACCGCATTTTAAGCCCATTAGTTTCCTTTATATTATTTTTACTGTGTGGAAACCGTTAAAACGGTTTCAAAAGAAATTCGAAGCAATTTATCCCACGACTTAAGTCATGGGCTGTTTGAAAAGCGAATGATATATAATTATTTTTTCTTTATTAGCCCACGGATTTATCCGTGGGATTTGAAATTATTTGATCTCACAAAAACCGTTTTAACGGTTTCATAGTGAAAATCAGATGCGAACATTAAAATATTATCCCCGGGTATAACAGGGAATAAAGCAAATATAACACCGCGCAGCAAACCACGGGAATGGTAAAATTGTCATCAATCGGCAGACTGAGCCCGTCTGCAACCGTTGTCACAATTACAGCAATTAATACTATAATATATTCCTTTAATGTACCGAAGTACTTCGGGGCGAGCATCATGATTATCAGGCCAACTGCAAAAAATGTAATTGTTCCAACGTATGACCTGTTAGGGGCATACTGCTTCTTGCCGAACATCCTTCCCGCAAGCGCTGAGGTACTATCAGCAAATGAGAGCATCAGAAGACCCGTAACTGCAATCAGCTTTGGGAAAAGTATTATGCAGAATATCGCGGCGAATATCACCCACGATGCGCCGTTTATCCGGAAGCGGTTCTTATCATATTCATGCTCACGCAGCATATGCTTGAAGTTCTTCATGTAAAGGTCATATATAAAATTGCTCTTGTATTTCACCAATTCAACAATGAACATCAATGCCAGCAAAATGCCCAGCACAAGAAGCACAATTTCCTTCTGAATAAATAAATAACCAATAGAAATAGACGCAGATGAATAATGTATCATCTTACGGTATATTTCACCGTGAAACGGAGTTGTTGAATTGGTATTTATGTATTCTTTCTGCAATCCGTCAATCCGCATAAATGCGGGAATAAGTTACACAATATAAATCTAAATAAAGTTGACAATTAAACCAAATCCGAGAGTCTTTTCTCCCCTCTCCCTTTGGGAGAGGGGTCAGGGGGTGAGGGTCACTTATGAATTTCCGATATTAACAAGTACACTCTACACATTTGAATCTCTCCACCCCAAAAAATAAAGCCTGCCTGAAAATTCATTGCCAGGCAGGCATTTAAAAAAATTTATTTATTGCTCAGATTAATCTTTTTTAGTATCTGTCGGTTTACCTTCATCATTTTTCTGTACGGTATTAACATTTTCATTGCCTCCGTTAACTCCGTTGGTCGCTTCACCGTTCACTTTGATCTTCTCGAACGGCGGAAGAGTTTCATTGCGCATTATCTTATCGATCTCATCGCTATCCAGTATTTCCCTTTCAAGCAGCGCAGCGGAAAGCCTGTGAAGTATTTCCATGTTCTCATTCAGCACGGTCATTGCGCGCTCCATTCCCCTGTTCACAATTTTTCTTACTTCATCATCAATCACAATCGCCGTATCTTCACTGTAATCTCTGTGCTGAGAAATTTCCCTGCCTAAAAATATCTCTTCTTCTTTTTTACCGAATGTCAGCGGACCGAGTTTTTCACTCATACCCCACTCACATACCATTTTGCGCGCAAGCGCGGTAGCGCGTTCAATATCATTGCCTGCGCCGGTGGTAAGCTGATTGAAAACAATTTTCTCAGCAGCCCTGCCGCCCATTGCGTATGCTATCATTGCTTCAAGGTATTCCTTTGAATAAGTATGCTTCTCATCAATTGGCAGGTATGTTGTAACACCCAATGCTCTGCCTCTTGGAATAATTGTAACTTTATGTACTGGATCTGATTCAGGTATCATCTTGGCAACAAGCACGTGGCCAATTTCATGATACGCTGTGGTCTTCTTTTCCTTCTCGCTTATAATAAGGCTTTTGCGTTCCATACCCATCATAACTTTATCTTTGGCTTCTTCAAAATCAGCCATTGTTACGATGTTCTGATTCTTGCGCGCCGCAAGAAGCGCTGCTTCGTTCACAAGATTCGCGATGTCAGCCCCTGAAAGTCCGGGGGTGCCTTTTGCAAGCACTTCAAGTGAAACTGATTTATCCAGCGGAATATTGCGTACATGAACTTTGAAAATCCCTTCACGTCCTTTTACATCGGGTCTATCAACAACAACCTGTCTGTCAAACCTTCCGGGTCTTAACAGCGCCGGATCAAGTACATCGGGTCTGTTGGTTGCAGCTATGATAATAACACCAGCATTTTGCTCAAAACCATCCATTTCAACAAGCAGCTGATTTAATGTCTGCTCGCGTTCATCATGTCCACCGCCCAAACCCGCACCGCGGTGACGGCCTACTGCGTCAATTTCATCTATAAAAATTATACACGGCGCGTTCTTCTTCCCTTTTTCAAACAGGTCGCGGACACGTGATGCGCCTACGCCTACGAACATCTCAACAAAATCAGCTCCGCTGATGCTGAAAAACGGTACGCCTGCTTCGCCTGCAACTGCACGCGCGAGAAGTGTTTTACCTGTTCCCGGAGGACCGAGCAGCAGTACGCCTCTTGGTATCTTACCGCCTAAACGCTGGAATTTTGAAGGCTCTCTTAAAAATTCAATTATTTCTTCAAGCTCATATTTTGCTTCATCAGCGCCTGCGACATCTTTAAATGTTACTCTAAGCTGATTTTCTGTAAGCATCTTGGCTTTGGATTTACCGAAGGAGAATATTCCTTTAGAGCCTCCTGCCTGACCCTGCATTCTGCGCATTATTATTATCCAGAATACAATTATCAGTATCCACGGCAATGCGCCTATTAACGGACCTATCCAGCTTGTATCTTCTTTTTCTATTCTGAATGCGATAGCTTTCTCATTCCATGTTTTAATTATCGCGTCATCAATATTTGTGTAAGGAAGCAGCACCGAGAATTTATCTCCCGATACCTGGCGGCTGCCGACATTAAGAGGCTCGGGTTGTTTAAGTACTCCGTGGAAAGTGAATGTGTTATCAAGCTTCTTTACAACCGCTTCTTTGATCTTATCTTCAGCAAGAAGCTTCTGGTACTGGTCAAAGCCAATTTCAACCTCGCCGCCATCGCCTGATTTAGACCATATCATAATAAGGAAAAAGCCGAAGAGTATTGCGCTCCAGCCCAGTACTACTTTGAACACCCTGTTCCAGTTAAATTCTTCGTTCCGCCTTCTTTTGGGAGGCTTTTGGTTTGAACCGTTATTTGAGGAATCGTCTGACATCTAATATTTTTTCTTTAAACTAAATTTTGGTTAATCTGTTAAACTGTTAATCTGTTAATCTGTTAATTTGCAATCAAGGTAATCCTTCAATCTAGGTAATCTAGGTCATGGTTCTAATATACAGATCTCTTTTAAATTTCTGTACTTCTGCGCGTAATCAAGTCCGTAGCCGACCACAAATTTGTTATCAATTTCAAATCCAGTGTATTTAATATCGAAGCTTAAGTTACTCAGTCCTTTTTTCATCAGCAGTGTGCAGAACTCAAGCGAGCTTGGGTTGTTTGTCAGCACAAGATCCCTGATGTATTTTATCGATAGCCCTGAATCAATGATATCTTCAACAATGATGATATCCCTTCCGTCTATCTGGCAGTTAAGATCTTTGAGCAGCTTCACTTCGCCTGATGATATTTTGCTATCACCATAGCTTGAAAGCTTCAGGAAGTCAATTTCAACATCAACCTTTACTTCTCTTACAAGATCACTGATAAAAATAAAAGAACCGTTTAGTACGCCGATGAAGATCGGGATCTTACCCGCATAATCACTGCTGATATTTTGCGCAAGTTCTGTAACCCGCCGCTGTATTTCCTTAGACGAAATGAACGGCTTAAGA
>JBHEKV010000009.1:0-3802 GCA_041859235.1 Ignavibacteria bacterium
TACAGTATGCCCAATTTAGTACTAATTAGACACGGACAATCACAATGGAATCTGGAAAACCGCTTTACAGGATGGATCGATATCCCGCTTTCGCCAAAAGGTGAAGAAGAAGCATCGTTAGCCGGCGAAAAGTTAAAAGGTATGACCTTTGATAAAGCGTTCTCTTCTGTTCTGCAAAGAGCTACCAAAACATACGAAATTGCAGCCCAGAAAGCCGGATTTAAACATCTGGTATGCGAACGCGACGAAGCGCTGAATGAAAGAATGTATGGTGACCTGCAGGGATTGAACAAAGATGAATGCCGTGAAAAATTTGGCGCAGACCAGGTCCACATCTGGCGCAGAAGCTTTGACGTTCCCCCGCCGGGAGGAGAAAGCCTGAAAAATACTGCTGAAAGAGTACTGCCTTATTATTATAAAAAAATTGAACCGATGCTTAGAGAAGGAAAAAATATCCTTATAGTAGCACATGGTAATTCTTTGCGCGCTTTAATTATGCACCTGGAAAAATTATCAGGCGAGCAGATCGTAAAAGTTGAGATCCCAACCGGTGTGCCTATTTTATATGAGCTTGATAATGGTCTGAATATAGTTTCCAAGAAAGAACTGTAAAGCTGAGATATTTGCTGTAAGACGTGCCGCCCAGTCTGGTTAAACAGTTGGCACGTCTATAACTTATGGGATTTGATACAGGTAATATCAATATTTGAGACGCCCCAGCGGGGCTCTGTACAGGGAATTGGCAGTATATGAATATGATTATCCCCGATCTTTAGAGCGGGGGATAAAGGGCTCCTCCCTTTTTTACAAATAGATTGCTTCGATAGCTAAAGCGGTTTCGCAAAAGATAGCTTATCTTTGCGTACTATGCGTCTTAGCGGTTAAAATATTATGACAGAATACGATAAAGCACTGGAAATAGTCCACGAGTTTGTGAAGAACGAAAATCTTCGCAGACATATGTATGCCGTGGCAGAAGCCATGCGGCAGTATGCCCGCAAATTCGGGGAAGATGAAGATAAATGGTCTGCAGTGGGATTGCTGCATGATTTTGACTGGGAAATACACCCAACAGCTGAAGAACACCCGGTAAAAGGCAGCTCAATATTAAAAGAGCGGGGTTACAGTGATGAAATTGTGCGTGCTATACTTTCACATGCTGATTATACCGGTTTTGAAAGAATTTCGCTGATGGAAAAGACGCTCTTTGCAGTTGATGAGCTCTCGGGCTTTATTGTTGCATGCGCGCTTGTGCAGCCCACAAGAAAGCTGGCTGATGTGAAGACGGATTCTGTTATTAAAAAAATGAAGAAGAAAGAATTTGCGCGAAACGTAAACCGTGATGATATCACTGGCGGCGCAGCCGCGCTTGGTGTACCGCTTGAGGAGCATATCGAATTCACTAAGAACGCTATTACCGGAATTGCTGATAAGATGGGGATGTAAGAGGTTTCCGGTTATGAGAAAATAAAGTTAAACACACCCCGTCACGCTTAAGCGTGACACCCCTCTCAAGAGGGGAATAACTGTATGCCAGAAGAAATAAAAATATCAGAAAATCTCACAAAGGCAGAGCGGTATGAACAGCTGCTGCCGCAAATTAAAGCATTAATTGCTGAAGAAACGGATATTATTGCGAATCTTGCCAATATATGCGCAGTGTTAAAGTATAATATGCCGGGTTTCTTTTGGATAGGGTTTTATCTGCTTAAAGGTAATGAGCTTGTTTTGGGTCCGTACCAGGGACCCGTTGCATGCACACGCATTCAAATGGGCAAAGGCGTTTGCGGCGCAGCCACCCTGCGGCGTGAAACTATAGTCGTACCCGATGTTGATAAATTCCCCGGACATATTGCCTGCAGCAGCCTATCAAGGAGCGAGATTGTGATTCCTTTGCTTAACGGGAAGGAAGTTGTAGGCGTGCTTGATGTTGATTCAGATAGCCTGAATATGTTTGATGAAGTTGATAAGAAGTATCTTGAAGAATTGTGCAGTTGGGTGAAGATTTAATAACCCTCACCCCCCAGCCCCTCTCCCGGAGGGAGAGGGGAGCAAAGTATTGAATGTTTTCGTTTCCTCAAAATTGAATTTGAAATTTACACCAATAATACTAATTTTATTTGCCTTACAATTATATTCACAGCAAAACGGTGATTCGCTCCTTTATGTCCCGATCAATGATTCATTAAAAAGCGCAATAGATTCAACCCGTACGGGAGATATTGATGCTATTATAGAATATTCCGCAAGTGATTCAGCAATATTTGATGTATCAGGCGATAAACTTATGCTTTACGGTGATGCCCAGTTGAAACATAAGGAATATGACCTGAAAGCCGCGCGAATTACTTTATATAGGGAAAGCTCGATTATGGAAGCCAATGGAATTCCGGATACAAACAAACCCGGAAAGTTTATTGGTACACCAATCTTTATGGAAGGCTCCAAAAGATATGATGCAAGCAAGCTGCGCTATAATTTTTCAACCCGCAAGGGTGTTATAGATATGGGTTCAACCGAGCTTGAAGGCGGCTATTACCTGGGTGAAAAAATAAAGAAAGTTGATGAGGATATTTTCTTCATAAAGAACGGCAGATACACAACCTGCGATAAAGCAGAGCCTGATTATTATTTTGGCAGTCCGAAGCTTAAGATAATACAGGGTGATAAGGTTATAGCTGAACCCGTGTATTTATTTATTGATGATGTGCCAATATTCGCCCTGCCGTTTGGAATATTTCCGAATCATTCCGGACGCTCAAGCGGCATAATCCCTCCGGCATACGGTGAAGACCCGACATATGGCAGATACCTTTCGCATCTCGGTTATTTCTGGGCTATCAATGATTATATTGATCTTGCATTACAGGGCAACTATTATACCAAGGGCAGAATTGACCTCAGCTCTCGCTTCCGTTATGTACTGCGTTATAAGCTTTCGGGGAGTGTAGATGTTGGCGGTTCCAGAATAAGGCTGGGTGAATCAACCGATAATGATAAAACATTCAGCGATGAATGGCGTATTGGGGTTTACCATAACCAGACAATTAATCCAACAACAACACTTAATGCGAATGTGAATTTTTTAAGCAGCAAAAATTATTATAATACTTCAACTAATAATCTTGATGACCTTCTAAGGCAGAATGCGTTATCAAATGTTACGCTCAGTAAATTCTGGGAAGGTACCCCTAACTCGCTGACACTAAACTATTCCCGTGACCAGAACTTAACTACAGGCGAGATATTGCAGACCATTCCGCTTGTTTCATTTAACCGCAGTCAGACCTTCCCGTTCCGCGGAGAAAATGCTTCCTTGCTTGACCCGAAGTGGTATGAACAGATATCATATGCGTATAATTCACAGTTCAAATATATTGATGAAAAGCGCTTGGTTAATTCCGCAATAATAGACGGTAATTTTAACAGGAATACCAGGGGCGGCTTAAGGCAGGCTGTTAATATCAACGCGCCACTGAAGGTATCTGAGTTCAGTTTTTCGCCGTTCTTTAATTATACAGAAATATGGTACAATAAATCAGTCGAAAAAACTTTTAACCCGGCTGATAGCACGGTAACTACAAATAACGTTGAAGGATTCAAAGCGTTCAGGTATTTTAACACCGGTGTGTCTTTAACAACAAGGCTAATAGGCCTGTTAAATACAAGAATATTCGGTGTGCGCGGCTTCAGGCATACTGTTACTCCCTCTGTTACATACAGCTACACTCCTGATTTCAGCGAGCCCGAGTGGAATGCATACAAAACATACACAAACCAGTTCGGGCAGGAAGTGAAATAT
>JBHEKV010000089.1:0-25856 GCA_041859235.1 Ignavibacteria bacterium
GGTTACCGGGGTTTTCTTCTCCCAATCAGCGTAGCCAAATTGTTTTTCATAGACAATATTGCCATCCTTAGCAACAAGTACATTCCCGGAAAACATTCCGAGATCGTTATACTCATTTACGATCTTTTCAAGTTTACCTGCAAATTCATCAGCGGCTATATTATTTATAAAAACTGTAAAAAGGAGGATTTTTATCAACAAATTTAATTTCATATCAGCTTGTATTATTGGTTATACAAAAATGATGTTTTTACCAGCTAAAAAGTCGCATTGAAAAGTCAATTTGTAATTTTAAATTTGCACAATTTATCTTATTTTGGGAATCAATTAACAGCATTTCCAAAGAGTGACTGATTGATAAGTAATCCACTATTTCACTAATTCAGAATTTCACTTCTAATCTATGGCAGAAATAAAAACCAAAGCTACAAAAGTAAGTGTTAAAAAATTCATTGATGCAGTAGATGACGAACAAAAACGTAAGGATAGTTATATACTTGTAGATATCATGAAGAAGATAACTAAAGAAGAGCCTAAAATGTGGGGACCATCAATTATCGGGTTTGGGAAATATGAATATAAATATGAAAGCGGTCATGGCGGTGAAATGTGTATTACAGGATTCTCACCCCGCAAAGCGGCATTTTCAATTTATCTGCTCGCTGGCTCTTCAGGGGCACCAGAATTAATGAAAAAACTCGGCAAGTATAAAATGGGCAAAGCCTGCCTGTATGTTAAGCGGCTTTCTGATATTGATATTAAAGTACTTGAAGAGCTTATCAAAGTTTCGGTGAAATATATAAAAAGCTATAAACAATTTCCTCACAGGGCATGACTAAAACAGAAATGATTCTTGTGCTCGGTGTAAACGGATTAATTTCAGGTGTAATGCTGCTGATTGGAATTATTTCATATATCAGGACAAAAAAATTTCTCTCAAATGCGGTGGAAACCCGCGGAATTGTTATTGCTTCGGTTGATAAGGGAATGTCAGACGGAGGAGGCACTATGTATTCTCCGCAAATCAGGTTTACTGATTCCCTGGGAAGAGAATTTGAGTTTACCGAAAATTGGTCAGGCAATCGCCCCGATTTTAAGATCGGCGAAGAAGTGATTGTACTTTATGACCCCGCTAAACCCAATAAAGCAAGGCGTGGCGGAAAGAAATGGAAATTCTTTTTTATAGCCTGGCTGCTGGGAGGGATGGGAATTTTATTTTCAGGTATCCTGTTGATATTTGTTGTAATCATATTACTTGTACCTCTTCTATGAACTAATTAATTTCCGCAAAAAAATGAAAACACTAACCTTGCTTCTCGGCTTTTTCTGGCATCTTCAATATTCTCACAAAATGATTCATACAAAACATTCGGCCTGTCTGAAATGAAGATAATACAGGTGGAATATGGAAAAGCTGTAACATACATTTTTGATAACAGCCTCAACAAATTTACACTTACACCGGCGGAAAAAGTAATATTAATTTTAGCGGTTTAAAATTAGTTTTAAGTGCATATTTTTGAGTTGGCCGGTTGGTAAACAGTTAATTGTTGTATCAACGGCTTCAATTTCGCAAATTCTTTTTTAATTGTTATGGATAGAGTAATTATTATATTTGCTGTAATAGGCACATTGATGTTTGCAGCGTATATATACTTCATCATTAAAACTTCATACGATGATGAAAAACTGAAGAAAAAAGAAAAGCTTGAAGAAGCTAAAAGACTTGAAGAGGAAGAAAAACTTAAAATGAACGGCAAAGAATGAGCGTTTTTCAAAAGGAGTTTTCTTTAAAACCTCGTGCCCGCGGATTTCATCTGATCACAGATGAAGTTCTTCAGCATATTCCCGAGCTTAAGCAAATCAAGAGTGGCATAGCAAATATTTTCATTAAGCATACTTCTGCTTCGCTTAGTATCAACGAAAATGCTGACCCATCGGTTCGTACCGATATGGAAACTCACTTTAATATCATGGTTCCCGAAGACGCTGATCACTACGAACATACCTTTGAAGGACCTGATGATATGACTTCCCACATAAAGACTTCAATACTCGGTTCATCACTTTCCATTCCAATTACAAACGGCAAATTAAACCTTGGCACGTGGCAGGGCATCTACTTATGTGAACACCGTAACCACGGAGGCAGCAGGAAACTTGTAGTTACAATAACCGGCGAATAATTTCTGAATTTTTTTAGAAAATAGCATAAGCAATTATATATTAGCTTTTCTTTTGCCCTTCGTAAAATTTAATTAATGGAGAAAAATTCAATATGATAAACAAATTTTACGGATTTTTGTATTTTTTATTTATTTTTTGTTTTCTTTCAGCAGTTTCATACCCGCAAAACACAAAGGTGCAGGGCAATTCTTCAAAAACTATCACAAAGTCAGATAAGCAGGTTAAGGTAGAACGGGAATTAAAAGAACTTAAAAAACAGGATAAATATGAGAATCTAACGAAGATAATTGAACTGAACAAACAGCTTGAAAAAATTACAGGGTCAGGAAAAACTGAAACAGGGAGTCTGACGGATGGGAATAACTATGGCGCACTTATGAATTTTCATCAGCCTACTATGGGTGGATTTACAGATGATATAAAGAATACCCGAGTATTTACTGACGGGAACAGGAAGATTAAGGGAATTGCAGCCGCAATTGAGCAGCGCGGTGCCACAGCCGGAAAATTATGGTCAATTGTGGTTTACTCCGCGGATAGCCTTAGCCCCGATACATTGAAAGTATATTATTCGGTTAATAACGGTATGAGCTGGAATATGTATGTGTCAGGAAATATCAGACCGGGAGATTTTATCACACCAGATGATCTTGATATGGAGCTTGTTGAAAATAATACAGGACAGAAATATCTTTGGGTAGCTTTCGGGTTTAAACAGGTATCCGGCAGGAAAGCGGTTGGCGCATTTATTCTGCAGGTGCCAGGCATAAATGGTACTTTCTTTAACATTCTGGAGTGGTCCGAGACTGATTCACTAAAAAATTTTTACAACATCAGGCTTACATCCGATAATGCACAATATGCAGGAACTCCGTATGTATATCTTGCATGTTCGTTTGATTCAGTTGATGGCAGCGGCAGCAAAGTATACTCACAAAAGTTTGCCCGGATACTGAGCCCGTACTCCCTGGTTAATCCTGTGTTTTCGTTTATGTCACCAAATTACTACTGGTACGAAAATTCAGGCAACATGCCAAGAACAACATTTACCGATATTGCCTATTTTATGAACGGCGGAGAAGATTCACTTGAAGTATCATTTTGCGGTGTACAGGATAGCACCAAATTATTTTTTGCCAAAAGTGATATTCTCGGCAACCCGCCATCCGGCTCAATCGGAGCAGGCGGAAACATAGGCGGCAGCAATCTCAACAGCATTAAAACTCATGCTAAACTATCTTCAAACGGAAACAGCAACGGAAGCATTGTTTGTACGTTCAGAGAATTGAATGAAGGCAACTGGAATGTTAAATGGTTCTCATCGGTAAACTTCGGCAACTTTGAAAGCGGTTTCACGGATTCGCCTTTGCTTGGAAGCACAGAAAACAGCAATTACGCCCCGGAAATTCTGGGTGTAAGGAACGGCAGCACTCATTACGTTACTTTTCTGACAGATGCATCCGAAGACAGTATTCATTATATCTCAATGAATTCTTACGGGCTGCTAAATCATGTATATCAAATGAATTATTATTCAGGGTCAGTGTTAATAGCTCCAAAACCTGTTTTTAGATATCTGTCAGGGGATAGCTGTTTGATATTGTATTCGGAAGAAGGTCCCAAAAATATGATCTCATCTGCAGGTTGTACAGGTGCGCCAATTGGATTGATAAATCTGAATAATGAAATACCTTCAGAGTTTCGTTTGATGCAGAACTATCCTAACCCGTTTAATCCCGTTACTAAGATAACATTCAGCATTCCCGAAAATGCCTATGTATCACTCAGGGTATATGATATTCAGGGTAGTGAAGTTGCTGTACTTGCTGATTCAGAGTATTACTCAGGCAGTTACGAAGTAAGCTTTGATGCATCATCTCTTGCAAGCGGAGTATATTTCTGCAGGCTGGAAGCTGCTGCCATAGGCAGCTCAGCAGGAGGGTACAGCGGCATTAAAAAAATGGTACTATTGAAATAGACAAAGGTAAAATCTGATTTGGTTTCATTCATGTAGTTAAGAGGACTGGTCGTTATGACAGTCCTTTTTTGTTAATATGTAATTAACTGATTTTTATTTAACTTTGTATAATTAACTCACAGTATATGAATGATTTCTTCTACATGATAGCACAGGCCGTTGAAGCGGTGAGTTTTGGCGTTATGCTCTACGGCGCACTGCTTGCTGTACTGATGTTCATAAAAAATGAACTTGGCAGGTTCAACGGGAAATTTACATTAAACGCGTTAAGCAAAGTAAGGATCGATTTCGGGTATTACATTCTCCTTGGTTTACAGTTCCTTATAGCCGCTGATATAATCGAAACGATACTTAAGCCTGAAATGGATGAGCTGATCGAGCTTGGCGGAATTGTCGTAATAAGGATACTGCTGAGTTATTTCTTAACCAAAGAAATAAACGAGCTGAAAGAAAGCGAATCACAAATCTCTGCATAAAAAAAGGAGGCTCTTAATTGCCTCCTTCTTATTCAATATTAAACTCTGAACTTATACTGTTGCTTTCTTGTCGTCATCCTTGCCGACTTCAATATCCGGCACCTTTTTTAAGTCAAGCATGTAACTTGGAATCGTACGGAAAATGTAATCCCAAAGCGGAGTTGAGACGCCATATGCAGTATGGTCATCTTCATAGTGATGGCGCAAATGGTAAGACCTTAAAAATCCACCAATTTTACCCTTTAGATTTATGTGGTGTGTTGCGTAATGGATCGAATCATAGCTCACATACCCAAGCACGAACCCTGAAAAAATGACCAGGTAATAACTCCCGAATGAAGCCATGAAAATGTAAAAGAATAATGTAGCAAGCGGTACGCTAACAAGAAGAGGCATTACAAGTCTTGTTGCATCACGGGGGTAGTCATGGTGTATGCCGTGTACAAGAAAATGCACTTTTTTTCCTGTTGCAGACTTAGGTTCATAGTGAAATGCCCAACGGTGGATAACATATTCAGTAAGTGTCCACAATAGAACTCCCCCGGCATAGGCCAGTATTCCGTTTACAACAGGTACCCTTTGAAAGCCAAAGTATGCGCAAATAAGTATCACCGGAACGTAAACTACTACCGGTGTAACAGGATGGATGTGCGAAAAATACTCAAGAAATGAGTTCTTGAAAAGGGGTATTGTTTCGTTTTTGTTAGAAACGTACTTAGACTTTGCCATTTATTTTGAATAGTTTATTTACAAATTTACTAAATTATTAAGGTATTTTCAATAATTCACTGATTTTCATTTTTTAAATTGGTTAAGCAACTATAAAATATGGAATTAAAAAGGTGGAAAAAAATTTCTACTGAGCTAAAATTCAAAAACGGCTGGTGGAGCTATAAAATAGATAAATATACACTGCCTGACGGAACACCCGGCGAGTATCACTACGCGTTCACTTTCGGCTCGGTTTTTATCATACCTGTTACCGCCGAAGGTAAGATATTGCTTGTTAGACAATACCGGTATCTGAATGACCGGTTCAGCCTTGAGTTCCCGGGAGGGGGAGTAAAAGCTGAAAATGACCACGATAAACAGGCCGAAAAAGAGCTCATAGAAGAAACCGGATTTACAGGCGAGTTGATCTATGCAGGAATGTTCAATCCTTACAATGGCGTAACCAATGAAATCTGTAAAGTTTATATTGCGCGAAACTTAAAACCCAGTTCTGCGTATAAAAAAGATAATTCCGAGGAGTTTGAGATCTTTTACTTAACGCCCGGTGAAATAGATAAAATGATCATGGAAAATGAGATATATGACGGAATGACCCTGGCAAGCTGGGCACTTGTAAAATATCAGTTAGCAAATAACATTTAACAAATACCAATTATTTTAATTTTAAAATTAATTTAAAGGAAAAAAAATTGAAATTATTAATAGCATTCTTTTTATTGTTCTCATCGGTTCTGTTTGGGCAGATCAGGGATACAACACTGAATATAGATCTCAATTTCGACAGGGAAGAAGAAAAAATTTCCTGCACATACAATGAAGGGACACTTGAGTTCACACTTAAGATAAACAATTCTGTTGTGAATGAAAAGTTCATGGATTCATACGACTATGCCCTTGAAATAATTGATATCAACCGAAACGATAACCTGAAAGAAGTGCTTGTGAAAGGTTATGGTAACAGCGATCAAAGCGATATGTATTTTTATCAGTACTCTGACGGCAAAATTGTTCCCTGCGGCCACCTGCCGTCAAATTTCGGGATTGAAGTTACCGGTAACGGCAAGATCACTGAACACGCCTGGATGGGTTTCTGGACCGCGAAACTTAAATATGATTTCGACTCAAAGAAGAAAACTATCACAAAAATTGAAGAAGAATTTTACGATGTGAACCAGGAGTGTGAAGTCAAGAGTCCGTTTAAATTGCTTTCAAAACGAGATGACAATTCTGAAATTGCCGTTACACTTACACCAAAAACAAAATTGACAATTATTAAGGCTGATATAAGCCCTGTCTGCAAATACGAAGACGGTACAGATGACGATTTTTCATGTGACTGGTTTTATTTTAAGACCGCTGATGGCAAATACGGCTGGTGCAGACTTAAAGATTTTCAGCAGAATGTTGACGGTTTGATATGGGCAGGTTGATCTAAAGGTAGAAAGCATAAGTAAAAAGACAAAAAAAATCAAAAGGGTGGATGAGAGTTCACCTTTTTTATATGGTTATAGCAGAAAAGCAGAAAAAATTGAATTTAAAAGAATAATATATCAATTGATTTATTAATACATTCAAAAATCCCTTAATAATTAATATAATTGCAGATGAAGCAATTGTTAAAAGGTGATTTGCGGCATTTGGGAAATGCTTTTATCAAAGTATATCCCATGACGTTCAGGCGTATTTTTATGCACTGGCAGCTATCACTTGCAGCAATTTTCGCAATAGTCTCTGCATTTTATCTTGACCCGGCGATACGTGATCTGGTCACATCAATTGGCGGTGATATAACCGGATCTCTTATGGAATTCGGCAGATGGTACGGCAATGGTATGCCCACGCTGTATCTTTTCCTGGGGTTGTATATTGCGGGATTATTATTCAACAAATATAAACTTCGCGAAACAGGGCTTCTTGTATTTGAATCATATATCTTTTCGGGATTGATAACACTTATTTTTAAATCAGCTTTTGGAAGATTTCGCCCATATACCAATAAGGGCGATTTTGCGTTTTATGGCTGGAACTGGTCTAATAATGATATGTTTTCATATATATCAGGTCATGCAGCAGTTTCATTCGCGCTATCAACAATACTTGCTTCAACAACAGAAAATTATTACCTAAAATCGTTTTATTATCTGCTGGCAGTTATAACTTGTCTCAGCAGGATCTATCACAACCAGCACTGGTTCAGTGATGTTGTAAGCGGAGCTATTTCAGCATACCTTGTAAGCCGTGTTCTGGTTGCTATTCATAAAGAACCTGATTCAGATTATTGAAAACTGATATAAATACATAAAATATGAACGAACCAAAATTATTTTTACGTGCCAGGTGGCAGGATCTTATTCTGATAACTTATGATGTTGACCCTCAGTTACTGCTGGAACATATTCCCCCCGGACTTGAACCGGACACGCTTGATGGCCGGGCTTTTGTTAGCCTTGTCGCATTTGATTTTCTGGATACAAAGATCAAAGGGATAAAAGTACCGTTCCATGTGAACTTCCCCGAAATAAATCTAAGGATCTATGTGAAGAATAAAGAAAAAAGGGGTGTTGTTTTTATAAGAGAGTTTGTCCCCAAAGCGATAATTCCGTTAGTTGCCAATACGCTTTATAATGAAAATTATAAGGCTATCACTATGTCAAGCGAGGTGCAGAAAAACGGCGCGATATTCCTCAATCATAAAATAAAACTTCTTGGAAAATTTTATGAAATAAATGCTGAGGCTGAAAATAAACCCTATATGCCTGCTACTGATTCAACCGAACATTTTTTCAAAGAACATGAGTGGGGATTCGGAACCTCGAAGGACGGAAATCCATTAATATACAGAGTAGAGCATCCGTTCTGGAATGTTTATCCATTAGTGAAGTTTCAGCACAATTTTGATTTTGAGGCAATTTACGGCAAAAAGTGGGGAATGCTTAATAACCAATCGCCGTATAATGTTACATTTGCCCAGGGCTCTCGGGTAAAAGTATTTGAAGGTCAAATGATGGAATAATGCTCTTGTGATTTTTAGCAGGAATAGATAAGTGCTTTTTAACCTCATATTGCTATATTGCAAGAATTATTCAGAATTTAAAGTGAGCTTATTTAAATGATTGAAAATGATGCCGGCAAAATTTGAAAAAGAACATATCAACGATCGCTTTAAACTTTATCATATCGGCGGCAGCGATCATGCATCAGCGTTTGCTGATGATGTTATTGCCGGACTTAAAGCCAAACCCAAATCAATTTCACCAAAATATTTCTACGATGAAAAAGGCTCTGAACTGTTTGAAAAGATATGCTTAACCCCTGAGTATTATGTAACCCGTACAGAAGCGTCAATTCTGAAAATACATTCAGCTGAGATAGCGGAAGTGAATTCAGGCAAAAACCTGATAATTGAACTGGGCAGCGGAAGCTCAATTAAGACGCGTTATATTCTCAACTCATTCATTCAAAAAGGCTCACCTGTTACTTATGTCCCAATTGATGTATCGGAAATATTAATTCAAAGCGGCAATAAGCTGCTCAACGATTTTGAAGGATTATGCGTTAACGGAATAATTGGTGAATATGAACAGGCGCTTGAAATAGTTACAGAGATCTTCACCCAGCCAAAACTAATTGTGTTCCTTGGTTCTAGTATCGGGAATTTTGATCTGGCTCATGCTGAGGATTTCCTTAAAAAAATTTCTGGCAGTATGAATAAGGGTGATTCATTGCTTATCGGATTTGATCTGGTAAAAGATGAAGAGATCCTCAATGCTGCATACAATGATGAAGAAAGAGTTACTGCCGAATTTAACCTGAACCTGTTGAGGAGAATTAACAAGGAATTTAACTCCGGGATTGAAATTAATAATTTTGAACATACTGCATTTTTTAATTCCCAAAAAAGCAGAATAGAAATGCATTTAATTTCAAAATGCGATCAGTCATTCAGCCTGAACGGCTCAGGGGAAATAAGCTTCAAGAAAAATGAAACTATCCACACCGAAAACTCATATAAATTCACAGATGAAATGATCATAGAACTGGCAGCCGCAGCGGAACTCAGCATCACAAACTCATGGAAAGACAAAAAAGAATACTTTGAGCTTTGTTTGATGACAAGATGATCTTAATTGATCATTTTTAATTTTTTATTGCTAATTGCTCATTGCTCATTGCTCATTGCCTCACGCATCCTTCGCGCACCTGAACCCGCTTATCAGCCATCTTTCATGTGCTTTAAAGAAATTGCGGTAAGTGTTACGGGTTGAATCCTTTGGTGTACCAAATGAACCGCCTCTTAGTACTTTCTGGTTTGTGAACCATTTATCGTTATACTCTGCAAAGCCAGATCTGAATCCCGGGTACGCAACAAATTCCGAGCCTGTCCATTCCCATGTATCGCCAATCATCCCGTAACAGCCATAATAGCTTTTACCCTGTTCATACGCAAACACATCGGCAGGTGACCAGATTCTTGATTCGAGCAAATTACACTTAAACTCATCAGGCACTTCATCACCCCACGGGTATAATCTTTTTATTCCTTTGTCCTCATCCCAGCTTGCGGCTTTTTCCCATTCAGCTTCAGTCGGCAGGCGTTTGCCTGCCCAGCGGGCATACGCATCAGCTTCAAAGAAGCTGATATTCGTAACAGGCTCATTGGGGAAGTTCTCAACAAAACGTTTTCCCTTAAAATCACATTTGAACCAGCTTCCGTTTTCGTCCCGCTCCCAATATAAAGGAGCTTCGATTTTATTGCTATTTACCCACTGCCAGCCTTCATCCAGCCAGAATTTAAAATTACTATAGCCTCCGTCATTGATGAAATTCAGATAATCGCTGTTCGTAACGGGGGCATTATCTATCATATAATCGTTCAAATAGACCTTATGCTGCGGCATTTCAATATCATAGGCAAACTGGTCTTTCCTTCTGAGTATATCAAATCCCAGCTCGTATATTCCGCCGGAAATTTTTATCATTTCCTTTTTATGTGATTGCCCGTTAACCTGCGGTACATTTTTAACTGATTTTGGGTGATACTGATCCTGCAGTAAATGCTGAAGGTCATATACCAGCAATTCCTGGTGCTGCCACTCATGGTTGAATGCCAGCATAAAATCTTTAAGTACATTAAGTTTCATTTCAGCAGTATCAAAATAACACGATACTTCGCGATTTATATAATTCCAGTACTCAATGGTTTCCTTAACTGTAGGGCGCGAAATTGTTCCGCGCCGGCTTTTGTTGAATGGCTTGCCGAAAGCCTGGTAATATGAATTCAGGTAGAATGAAAAATCCTGTTTATAGGGTTTGTAATCCTTAAAGTACTTCTTCAGAAGCTGGTCATAAAACCAGGTAACGTGACCCAGGTGCCAGCGTGGGGGACTCATAAAACTTTCTGTCTGTACAACATAATCCTCAATTTCCAGCGGCTCGCACAGCTCAATTGTCATTCTGCGTACTTTGCGGAACATGGAAAATATTTTATCGGTATCAACTCCGCTGAGCGAGTTTTCAATGTCACTTATATTCAGAACGCTGTTTTGATTTTCCATTTAAATATTTTATTAGTAGTTTTACGGGAATTATTTTAAATATACCTGTTCTTACAGGAATTTAAAATTCATTTTCAGTTGTATATTCATTTAAATATAAATTCTGTTCGTAAAGTTCTGATTAATTTTTATAATTATTGAGCCTCATACAATTCAAGAACGTATCGCACTATTACCAGGGCACAGCTGCCATAAAAGATCTTTCATTCGAAATTGAAGATCTTAAAATTACCGCAATTATCGGAAAAAGCGGCGGCGGTAAATCAACCTTATTGCAGGTAATAAACGGATTGATAAAACCTTCCAATGGTGAAGTATTTGTATTTGGCAAATCACTTGACTATTCAAACATTAACAGAACAAGACTCAAGATTGGTTACTCTGTTCAGGGTACGGGACTTTTCCCCCACATGACTGTCTATAATAATATTGCTATTCTTGGAAAGATCACAAATTTATCAAAGCATGATATTGAACGCAGGATTGACACATTAATGAGCTTTGTCAACCTTCCGCCCAGCTTTAAGACAAAGTATCCTTACCAGTTATCCGGCGGTGAGCAGCAGCGCGTTGGCATTTGCCGCGCAATGTTGTTAAGTCCGCCCATTTTTTTGCTCGATGAAGCATTCGCCGCACTTGATCCTGAAACTAAAAGTGAAATCCACGATGAACTGCTCGAGATGCAAGCTGCTGAACCGCGTACTATTGTTATAGTAACCCATGACCTTAACGAAGCAATTAAGCTTGCTGATAATATCATGTTCATGGAAGCAGGTGCAATAAAACAATTCTCTTCAAAACAGGAAATATTGGATAATCCCGCAAGTATTACAGTTGAAGATTATATGAAAAGCAGGGGAGTATGAAAAAGTATATTCTGCTCACACTACTTTTGTGCAGTACTGCTCATTCACAGACTATACGTGTTGGTGCAAAACACTTTAATGAATCTTATATTCTTGCTGAAGTCATAGCTCAGCTGCTTGAATCAAACGGTTACACTGTTGAAAGGAAGTATAATCTGGGAGGTACACTGGTGTGTTTCGAATCACTGAAAAATAACCAGATCGATGTTTACCCCGAATATACCGGTACTATAAGCGAAGCGATACTAAAGCTTCCTGATAAACCCGGAATATTCGATCTCAATGAAAGGCTGAAAAATGAGCATGGACTCGAAATCACCGGAAGTTTCGGGTTCAATAACACCTATGCCTTTGCTGTTAAGAGGAAAACTGCCGAAAAGTATAATCTTGTAAATATTTCAGATTTGAAACCACACCCGGAAATAAAAGCTGCCATGAGTTATGAGTTTATAAAACGCAAAGATGGCTGGGAAAATCTGGCTGAGTTGTATAATATAAGTATTAAACCGGTAGGTATCGATCACGGGCTTGCATATCAATCACTGGATGAAGGCAAGATCGAGCTGACAGATGTTTACTCCACCGATGGCGAGATCAGCAAATATGATCTTGTAATTTTGAATGATGATAAGAAGTTTTTCCCCCAGTATATGGGTGTTCCGTTCATGCGTCAGGCAATTGATCCAAGGGCAAAAGAGCTTATCAGGCTGCTTGCAAATACAATAAATGACAGCACGATGAGAGCAATGAACTCAATGGTGCTGTATGAAAACAAAGCTTTTGGAGAAGTGGCAAATGAATTCCTAAGAACAAATAAACTGATAGGCAGCAGTGCTGAATATAAAAAGACTTCTGCGGCGGATGAAATTCTTCAGAAAACACTGCGGCATCTTCAAATAACATTTATTTCTTTACTGTTAGCTATTTTAATTGCTTTCCCGGTTGGCGTATTGCTGTCCGCAATTCCGGCGTTTTCAAAACCTGTTTTATATATTGCGGGTTTACTGCAAACAATACCCTCAATCGCATTGCTTGCAATTATGATACCTTTATTCGGAATTGGAATTGTGCCTGCTGTTGCAGCTTTGTTTTTATACGCGTTATTGCCTATTCTCAGGAATACTGTTACCGGCATTTATTCTGTTGACCCTGTGATCAAAAAAGTTGCATCAGGTATGGGACTCACCAAATGGCAAAAGCTAAAATATGTGGAAATTCCAATGGCTATGCCTGCAATTTTTGCAGGTGTAAAGACTGCAGCTGTAATTAATATCGGAACGGCAACGCTTGCAGCCTTTATAGGGGCTGGTGGTTTGGGTGAGTTTATCGTAACGGGTCTTGCATTAAACGATACCTCACTGATTCTTAAAGGGGCAATCCCTGCGGCCTGCCTTGCTGTACTTGTGGAATTTTTGTTTGAAATAATAGAAAAGATTTTAATACCAAAACATTTAAAACAGAAAACATCTTAAAGTATGCAGGGAGTACAATTACTTGAACATAATTACCCCGTTTATATAGCGCTGTGGTTCCTTATGACTTTGTTTATTCTTTGGTTCTTCCGCTTCATGACAAGGAAAATGAGAAACACAGATGACAGGCAAACCAAAAGCTCGTTGTTTACTATAACAATGTTCTTTGGCATTCCGCTGCTGCTTATTATAGTTGTTGGACCGTTGTTCTTTCTCATAGGTGATAAAAACATGGAATCTGAGTACAGGTATCTGTGGCTGGGCCTTATAGGAGCATTTTTAATTTACTTTATTTTTAAACAAAAAAATCCGAATTCAGGTAAATGATAGAAAGTGAAGATATTCGCGTTTCAGCGAAAGCGATCATTATAACAGATAATAAACTGCTTACCGCTAAAAAGGAAGATGAAAACGGATTTTTTTATACAATTCCCGGCGGGGGACAGAATCACAGCGAAAGTTTGGAACAGGCATTGATCAGAGAGTGCCGCGAGGAAATTTCTGTTGAAGTTAAGATGAAAAGACTTCTGTTTATCAGGGATTATATCGGCGCAAATCATGAATTCCCGGAACACGCACAAAGAAAAGTGCATCATCTTGAAATAATGTTTGAAGCGGAAATTTTAAGCGGCTCTCCGCAAAATGGTCATGAACCTGATAACGGTCAAATATCTGTAGAATGGCTTCCGCTTGAAGAAATAGAACATTACAGACTGTATCCCAAAGCACTGATAAAACATCTCAAACACTTCGGTGAAATTAAAGAAGCTGTTTACCTGGGTGATGTGAATTGATAAAATTATCTGCCCCTTGCTGCAATTTATTAAAACAAAAATCTGTATAAACATGAAATCAGCATTGCGGCTTGGCACAAAATATAAAGAATTTCTGATCTACGGTATTACGATGGCATTGGTATTGTTATTGCTTAAGGTACTTGAAGCACATTTTATAGTTTTTAACTACCGTCTTGATTTTTTTATTGGCGCTATAGCCGTTGTATTTACTGTTTTAGGTGTATGGTTAGCCCTGAAACTTGTAAAACCGAAAGTTGTAACACAAATAGTTGAAAAGGAAGTGTTCATTGAAAATCAGGAGAAATCTGAAATTGATCAGAAATTGATTGCTGAACTTGGAATAAGTAAACGCGAACTGGATGTTCTGAGTTTAATGGCACAGGGTTTTAGCAATGACGAAATTGCAGGGAAATTATTCATCAGCTTGAATACCGTTAAAACCCAATCATCCAATATGTTTGTTAAGCTTGATGTTAAAAGAAGGACACAGGCAGTAGAAAAAGCTAAACGTATGAAAATTATACTTTAACAATAATTCTTTAGTATGAAAATGAAATTAAATTGCCAAATTCACCCTAAAGTATGAATAAGATCCCGCACACATTTATTACTTTTGTGGCAAATTAATCATTCAAACAATAAAATTTTATGAAAAGAAATAGTTTAGTTTTCGGTTTGATCTCAGGGGTCATTATAAGCACTTTTATGGGAATTTCCATGGCAATAATTTCCTGCGGAAGCGGTGATGCGGATGGCGGCAGCAGCAGTATGATAATCGGCTTCAGTGCCATGGCAGTAGCATTTTCATTCATTTTTGTTGGCATTAAGAACTTCCGCGATAAAAAAAATGGAGGTGTTATAACCTTCAGCAAAGCATTTTTACTTGGTTTTTTTATAAGTTTCATTGCTTCAACGCTATATGTTATAACGTGGGGAGTTGAATTCCATTTCTTTATGCCGGATTTTATTGATAAGTATTCCGCCATGCAGATAAAGGAACTGCAAAACAGCGGTATAACCGGGCAAGCGCTTGATGAAGGAATCAAAAGTATAGAAACAACAAAACATAATTATAAAAACAATCTTTTTTTCTTTGCTATGTACACATATGCTGAAATATTACCGGTTGGAATATTAATAGCTTTGATCAGCTCATTGATATTAAGAAGAAAAAAGCCTGAACCTGTAATACAGTAATTATCAGCAAAACTGCAATTCCTGAAAGGATGATTTCGCGGGTGCAGGAATCTTAGAAACATGTTTCTTTAGGTCTGATTATCTTTAATAAAAAACCCGGCATCAAGCCGGGTTTTTTGTATCCTGCAAAAATCGATATCAGCTTATCATTTCTTTTACGGACTGATCAAACAGTTTATGTTTTTTCTTGCCAATTTTTTCCTGGATCTGAATAAGCCCCTGTATAAGTGCATCGGGTCTTGGGGGACAGCCTGCGACATAAACATCAACGGGAAGGAACTGATCAATTCCCTGTACTACAGAATAGCTTCTGTACATTCCCCCGGTAGACGTGCATGCGCCCATTGCGATGCAGTACTTCGGTTCAGGCATCTGGTCCCAAATTTTCCTTACAACCCATGCCATTTTGTATGTACAAGTGCCTGCAACTATCATTAAGTCAGATTGCCTGGGTGAAAAACGGAACACCTCACTGCCAAATCTTGAGGCGTCATATCTTGATGCCGCAAAAGCCATCATTTCAATGGCGCAGCAGCTGATACCCATAGGCATCGGCCAAACTGAGTTCTTTTCAGCCCACCCAAGAATATCACTTATTTTGGTCGTGAAAAATCCGTCATTTTGCAAACTTGAATTCAGATCAGACATATATAACTTTTAATTTAATTCCACTTTAATGAACCTTTGCGCAGGATATAAAAATATCCTATCAGCAAAAGACCTATAAATACCATCATTTCAACAAGCGCGTAAGTAAGCATCGCTCCTTCAAAACTCCTGAAAGTAACTGCCCATGGATACATAAATACTATTTCAATATCAAACAGTATAAAAAGCATTGTTACCATGTAATATTTAACAGAGAACTTGGAGTGTGCAGTTCCATATGGTTCAACACCGCTTTCGTAAGTTGACATCTTTTCAGCATTTGGCTTCTTAGGGCCAAACACTTTTGATACTATGGTATTTACAACGGCAAAGCCTACTGCTCCTGCCATCATGAGTAATATTGGTACGTAGGATTCTAACATAATATTCAAAAATAGCAAAATATTAATATTATTCAAAACACAAAATTTGGATAGTATATGAGGATTTTAAAGAAAAAGAACGTCTTAACAAGCACGTTCTTTTGTCTGATTCGGAAAAATACTGTTTTATTCGGTCAATTTGATCAATTGATTAATTTGACTTTTTGAGTTTGCTGTAAGTATATGATTCTTACCCTGATTCAATTGCATTGCCGCTTCATTTATTATTCTTTTGGTACAATCATTTGCTGTTTCAGCAAGCGTTGTTAGTTTCTCTATTACTTCGGGCAGCTTTGTATCGCTGTATTTATCCCATTTGCTGCCGGCAATCCTGTTATGGCCAATAAAAAAATCAACCGGGGCTAACTTGTTAACACTCAGTACCCATTTTTCAATATCATCCGCAAAGTCAGAATAAAGCCCTTTGAATAATGCATCATCAAACTCAACATCATAACCTGATTTGCGCTTCTTCAGGCAATGCCCGGTGATCTCATCTTCTTCAGTTATTGAATAATTCATGTACAGATTACCTGTCCATAAAGTACTCCCTGAAATAATTTTTGGCGCACATTTATCTATCTTATCTGATTTTTGCTGTGAAATACTTTCTTTGAAACAAAAAATAAAGTACTTTTCACCCTGGAATGAATAAATATCTATCGGCTTCCCGTGGTAAATGTATATAAACGGGAAATTATTTTTTTCTGAGATTGCCATTCTTAGTTATTTTTAGTGATAAGTTTTGTTTCCCAACCATCGTAATTACCTTCATATTGTTCGGCAAGATCATACAGCGCAGCTGTGTAATCAAGTACATCGTTATAAGTCACAGGGTCTGTTTTGGTAAGACGTACACTCAACGGGTAGTCCTTTTGATTATCATCTTTACTTTCTGAAGTTACCCTGTAATCAAGCTTCTTAGCGTCTGCCAGGAACTTGTTTTTCATTTCCTCATTTTTGAAATATATGTAGTGGTCAACTTCCCTGGGAATTGTCAGTACATCACCTTTTGAACGCAGATTTTCCACTACGCGCCGGTTCATTATAGTATGCAATTCGTATTTAGTGGGGTAAAGATGCTTAAAGTATTGATCCCATTTCTTATCGGCTTCAAAATATGTTTCATATTCATAGCCAGTGAATTCTTTCATTACTTTTTTGACAGTTTTCCTAATCTCTTTATTATCTGCTGCGTAAAAGTAAAATATCCTGGCACCGTCGCAGGTTTCCCTGCCGGCAAATAACGCTCCGTATGGTTCGGTGATAGCATCGGCTATCTTATCTTCTATCCCGAAAAGAATTTCACTTTCTTCCTTTGATGAAAATCCGTTATCCTGCGGGTTATTCATAGTTATTATTACTGTTAGAAGGTGGTCTTTTTCAGCAATAGGTGCAACTCTGTTCAGACCCAGATCGAGGTACATTGATGCCGGTGAGCCGTCTAGTTCTGTAAAATAAAAATCCCAGCTTGGTTTATATTCAGTATTCATGATGAGAAATTATTTAATTATTGTCATTTTTTTTGTTTCTGAAAACTCTCCGGTTTCCAGTTTATAAAAATAGATCCCCGAAGGATATCTTTCAGCATTAAAAGATATTGAATGATTTCCTTTTGATTCAAACCCGTTTCGCAATACTTCAATTTTCATGCCTATAGAATTATAAACAGTAAGCTTAACATTACCGCCTTCGGGTATTCCGTAGTTAATAATAGTAACCGGATTGAACGGGTTAGGATAGTTTTGATCCAGGTAATATTCAGTCGGTATTTCTGTGTTGTTATGTATCCCTGTCGGAATTGTATATGTGATTGAAAGTTTTGGTCTTTTCTGTACATCGGGTCTTTGCGGCTGCCTGTAGTATATATGTACATTTATTGCATCAACCTGCAATTTAAAACCGTGATTGCTTGCGGGATTTGTTATCCAGTTCTGCACAACACTCAGATCAAGCGGTATATTGTATGTTACCTCACCATTAGATGGCATTATGCTGCTATCAGGAGGTGACCAGAAATACTTACCTGCAATCAAATCGGTCCCTTCACCGTTACCTCCGGGTGCGCTCCATGGAGTATTAGGCATTCTTCTTTCCCAGCCAACCGGAGCGTTTCCCATTCCGCCAATTGTATCATTGATCGAGCCTGTCCAGTCAACGTTCAGATACCGGCCCTTTACCCTGGAGCTTGGAATTTCCCACATAACATGCGTAAGTGTTAATGTCGCGCCGGTAACAACGGCATTGGTTGGAATGTTCAGGTTTTCAAACCTGAGAAGGGGAGAGATATCGTAACCAAACCCGGGTCTTCCATGCAGTTTCCCTATGCACCAGTCATTATTACCGTCACCAAACGTTGTTCCGTTATTTCCGGGTACAAGATTCAGGTCTGAAATATCAACTGATCTGCAGCCGGTGTACCCGTTTACACCCTGCTGAAAAGTAACGGTAACAGGCTGCGCATTAATAATTTCAAATATTGAAACCAATAGTATAAGCAGAGTTCTTGTCTTCATTATATTTTTATTATTTCGACAAAAATACACGGAGCTCATTCTATTGTTCAAAGAATGAAATTTCTTATTAATATAGGAATGTAATAGTGTTTTTAAGGGATTTAAGAATACTTCTGAAAGTTAAGCAGCGTAAAAATATGAGTTTACTTTAGGAAACAATTTTCAGGATTATAATCATTATGTTGAAAAGAAAAATTAGATTGATAGTTTTTAGAAACGAAGTGAATTTCATCAAAAACTAATTGTAGAAATCATCAATTATTGCTTTGTGTTTTTCCTCAATAACCTTTCTTTTCAGCTTCAGAGTAGGGGTCAACTCGCCGCTTTCAATTGTAAATGGCGTATCAAGGAGCGCGAATTTCCTTACACGCTCATACTTGGCGAGCGGTTTCTGAAGTACATCAATTTCTGATTCAAAAAAATTGTGAATAATATCGTTATCTGTCAGGTCTTTTAGCTCGTTATATTCAACACTGAGTTTTTTTGCCAGACTCTCAAGCATATCCGGGTCCGGCACGATCAGTGCCGTAACGTAATCCTTCTCATCTGAAGCGAATGATATTACCTGGCTGATATACTCGGAGCGCTCCAGGTTTTCTTCTATGTGTGTAAGCGAAATATATTTCCCAGTGGCGGTTTTTATAAGTGTTTTCTTCCGGTCAGTTATCTTAAGCATGCCGTGTTTATCAATTACACCTATATCACCCGTATTCAGCCATCCGCCAATTATCATTTCATCAGTATCCTTCTGATTCTTAAAATAACCAAGCATAACGTTATCACCCTGAACAAGAATCTCGCCATCACCGGCTATTTTTACATTTACGTTTTCTAAAGGCGGACCCACCGTGCCGAATTCATTGTTATTCAGCCTGTTCACTGATATCACCGGCGAGGCTTCTGTCATTCCATAACCCTGCAAAATTAGTATGCCAATTGAATCAAAGAACTCGGCTGTTTCTTTGCTCAACGCTGAGCCTCCCGAAATGAAGAACTTTATCCTCCCGCCTGTTCTTTCCCTGATCACTGAAAAAACTTTTTTATCCGCGATCTTCCATAATGGATTACTTTTATTTTCCCTGAATGCTCTTCCAATTTTTAAAGCGCGTTTAGTGATAGTTCTTTTTAATAGGGGCATTTGTTCAATATTTTTTATTACTCGCGAAGCTATCCTTGTGAAGAGCATCGGAACAGCAAGCACAATTGTTGGTTTTACTTCCGCCATTTGCGCAGCAAGTGTATCGATATTCTTTGCGTAATAGATCTTCGCACCTTTTGAGAGCGGTACATAATATCCTCCTGTACGTTCATACGTATGTGCAAGGGGCAGGAATGAAAGAAAAATATCATCGGGGTGTACGGGAAATGAATCAGTGCACTGTTTAACGTTTGCCAGCACATTTTTGTGCGAAAGGCATACGCCTTTGGGAATACCGGTTGTGCCTGATGTATATATGATCGTAAGCAGGTCTTCAGGTGATTGTTTCCTGGCAATTTCACTGAAAAAGTTATCGGCAATTTCATCACTATATGCTGTTTTTTCTTCCAGCAGTTCGCCATATATAAGCTCCTCAAAGCTCATAATATGTTCATGGGAGTGTTCTGTTTTATTGAATGTAATTATCTTTTCAAGTTTGGGCAGTTCATCAAATACTGCATTCACTTTTTCAGCCATCAGGCTTGTTGATACAAAGCACAGCCTGCTTTCGGAATGCTGAAGTATGAACCTTATCTGCTCTGATGTCATGGTGGGGTAAACGGGTACAGTTACAATTTGTTTAGATATGCATGCAAAATCTGTCACAACCCACTCAAACCTTGTTTCAGAAATTATCGCAGCTGTCTCACCCGGTTTTAACGTGAACTGCTCAATTGCTCTTGCAAGCAGGTATGTCAGCTCTTTAAGTTTACTGCCGGTAATATTCTTATACTCTTTGCTATTTTCATTTGTGTCTTTCCAGTATATCGCGCCATCGTTGCCGTAAGTTCTGCAAACTGACTGGAAGAATTCTGTGAAATTTCTGTAATCCAATTGCATATTATAGATTTTGGTTACAATATTACAAATAAAATGATTGATATATTATTCATTTTTAAGGAATTTCCATTTGATTTTTGTTATTTGCTATTTGCTGTTTTCCTTTGCTCACAAGAAAATTATGAAATAATTTTCGAAGTCCCGCTTTGCGGGATTACTAATTCTGTATTGTTCATCGTTAATTGTTCATTGATTTCCGGCAACAATCACCATAATTTTTCCGCGTAAATTGATGTTTTATTTATTGTAAATATTGGATGATACAGCTAAATTGCATTCACAAAATTTACGGAGGCAGATTTGAAAACAATAGTATGTATACTTTTATTAATTTCATCGACAGCGGCTTTATCACAGGTTGTGAATATTGAATCGCGCAGAATGCGCTCTGATACAACCGGGTGGATAGGCACTGCTGAAGCGAGCTTCCAATTTTCGAAATCAGTTGATGAGATATTCGATCTCGGCGCGCTGATCCACCTCCAGTTCAAAGGTAAAAATGATCTCTGGCTGTTTCTCAATGAAATGAGGATAATCAAAGGCGCCGGTACGCAGTTTGTCAATTCCGGATTTGCACATGTTAGATATAACAGGAAAATTACAAGGGAGTTCTTGAGATGGGAATTTTTCGCCCAATACCAGTATAATAAAGCTCTTGAAGTAGGGCAAAGGGTGCTTGCAGGTACTGGTCCAAGGTTTAAGCTATATGACTCAGATAAATTCCGCGCTTATATTGCTTCGCTTTACATGTTTGAATATCAGGAATCAGTGGATAAACTTATTATTGAGAGGAATCACCGCACAAGCAGTTATCTTTCTTTTACGTTTGATTTTGACAGGGTTGAATTCAGCAATACCATATACTTTCAGCCGAATATGCGTGATCTTAAGGACTACAGAGTGCTTTCGCAATCAGACCTGCTGTTTAAAATATTCGAGAACCTTAAGTTCAAAACCGGGTTTAATTACCGGTTTGATACCCGCCCGTTCCCTGGAGTACCCAAAACAACATATTACTTAAGTAACGGGCTTTTATTTGAGTTCTGAATAGATTTAAGGAAACTTATCCTCTTATATGGCTTGCCTTATTTTTTGCTGTTTCGAGACTTTGCGCTTTTTCAGCAAGCCAGCTGAAAAACTGGCGGTCGCTTTTTTTAGTAAGCAGCTGATGAAGAAATGCCACTGATTCATCATCTTCTTTAAGTTTTGCTTTCAGTACTCTTTCAAAATAAAACAGAAAATCTTTTATCTTTTCCCGCCTGCCGGGTATTATCTGCTCGTGGTTGGCTATAAAATGCTTAAAGCTATCCAGCTGATTGTATACCTGCTCATACATCCCCAGTTCATAGTAAAGTTTCAGCTGCAGTACTTTTATATCGATCTTCAGGGCAAAATAGTCCTGTTTGATCTTTAGAATGTATTCAAGCGCCTTTTCAAAGCGGCCGTTCTCAAAATAAATATAGGCGTAGCAGTAATAATACATGCTGTCCCGGTTTATTGGATGCAGTTCTCTCCGGTACTTCACTATAAATTCCTCTGCCCACTTCAGGTCACCAATCCTTAACGAGGTCTGGAATATATTTCTGAAGAGGTCCTGGGAGATAAATCTGTTTGAGCTGTTTGTATAATATTTCTTTTCAAGCATAATTGCGTATGCGCTAAACAGCTCTTTGTAATACTCAGATCTTCCTTCGTTGCACATGTTAACACAATAGTCGATCAGTCTCCCGAAAAGAAAATGCAGCTCATCTGCGTTTATTTTTGAGGAATTTTCTAAAATATCTTTTTTCAGATGCTGAAAATATTTTTCACCCTTACCTGTTGAAAACAGCAGGTATAGATTGAAGTAGATCTGGAAAATATGGCTGAGCTCGCTGTTGTTTTTCTTAAGTGTTACTATGATCTTTTTGAGATCTATCGGTTTAAGAAGTTCGGGTATTACATTCCGTGTTTTAGTTTTTTCCTGCCTCTTGGTGATCTTAAGGATATTATCATTCAGTTTAATTGATTCAAGAATAAACAGCGCAAGCTGATTTTTTGCTGATGTATTCAGGGAAATAATAGAATCGTTCAGATACTGCTCGCTGAAAAGTTTTTTGTTTATTACATAATTGTTGAATTTTTCAGTCTCGATCTTAATTCTTTTGTAGAAATGATCAGGGTCAGCAACTTCGTAACCGGGTATCCTGCTTTCAGCCTCGTTTATGTTCTTCTCGATCTGATCGTAAAGTTTCCGGGTATAAAGCTGTTTCCTAATATGCGAAAGCCTGCCATATTCATCTGATTCGAAGCTGCTGTATGCCAGGTATTTCTCTATCAGGTATTTCAGTTTTGAAAGGAGGTCACGCATTGTGGAATCATTATAAGGTTTGCCTGTTCTCATTCTTTTGAACACTTCAAGCCTGTTGTACTTTGAACCGCTTATTTCAGGGCTGAAAGTAATAAGTGAATTGAAAAGGATCTCAGCCTTTGGGTATGGATTCAGGAAAGAACTCCTGAGGAATTTCCTGAATTCCCTGATATCCTTTTTACTTAAGCTTTTTATAAGCGAAGTGAGATCTTCATTTACTTTGTAATTCATAATTTGACATAAAAATTAACGGCAAAATTCCTTACAGAATTGCTAAATATAATCACTTTTTGTAGAATTTAATACATCTTATTTATCAAAATCAGCGTCAAATTAAGAATAATTTCTTTGTCAATTCCTGATAATATTTATAAGTTATGTGCAAATAACACCTATTATTTAAACTTAATTAAACCTAACCACAAATGAAAAAATTTGCTAAAAAATTCCTGGGTTATATTCTTTCCTTTCTGATCATCATGATCTCAATCCATTTGTTTACAGTTCCTGCAAACGCAGATCCCGAATACAGGATAACACGCGTGTGCAATAACGGTGTATGTGTTGTGACAGTATACACTTTAGATGGCGCAATTGTTAATGTTTACGAAGAGCTTGATAACAATCCCTGAAAAATTTATTTGAATTAATACCGGGTTTTTGAATGTACAGTTTCCAAAAATTAAACATTACGGAGGATCAGTGATGAGTAAATTAAAATTGTTTCTGCTTACGGGCTTCATCATTATGTGTAACAGCGCGTTTCTGTTTGCACAGAATGAAGACGTCAGGTGGTCATTCGACCCCTCAACACAGCTAAGGGTTACCGGTGATTTTGTCCCCTTGCCGCAATCATTGTATTTTGTTAATCCAAATACATCTGATCGCCACATCAGCACAACATTGGGAAATTATGTGATAGGCCCCAGTTTCAGGCCGTTCCCGCATTCTGCTACGCAGAGTGAGGTTGATGTTACAACCCAAACCGGGAGCAGCAATATAATTTTTGCTGCATGGAATTCCTTTGGGCCCTCATTCTACGGGACTGGTTATACTGCTTCAATTGATGGCGGTGTGACTTGGGCAGGCAGTCACCAAACATTTACACCCAACAGCGGTGACCCAGCTAACTGGATCTGGCCAATAGGCAGTACCTGGGCCGGAAGGTTCGGGCACTCAGTTATCCAGGGAGCAGCCTATTCCAACACCAATGGTTCTACATGGACCGGGCAGGTGAATTTCCCGGGAGCCAGCGGTTTTGATAAAAATCTTTCTGCGGTTGATGACGTTTCGGGCAGCTCCTATTTTGGCAGAGCTTACACCGTATGGACAAATTTTTCAGGTACATATACATACAGGATAGTAATATCGTACACAACTGATGGCGGTGTATCCTGGAGCACAGCAGCACCGGTGAGTCCCCCCACTTCACCGGGTCACCATCACCAGGGATGCGACGTAAGGGTCGGACCCGGAGGTGTTGTGCATGTAGTATGGGCAAACTGCACTACCAACGGACAGAATTCCACCGAAGATAGTCTTGGTTATGCAAGATCTACCGATGGCGGTGTAACATGGGTTTTTGCCAGCAATCATGTTGCCGATATGAACGGTATAAGAACAAGTAATCTGGTTAACGGGATCAGGTGCAATGGTTTCCCAAGGCTGGATATAGATAAAACCGGCGGCCCCCGCAACGGCTGGCTTTATGTTGTAGCCGCTGAAAAGAACTTTGCGCCTGCTCTTGATAATTCAGATGTAGTTCTGATGCGCTCAACTGATAACGGCGCAACGTGGACCCGTACAAGGGTCAACCAGGATGCTTCGGGGAAATTGAACTATATGCCTGCAGTGAGGGTTGATGAATGCGGCGGTGTTAATGTTGTGTATTATGACCAGCGTAATGTTACCAGCACACAGGCAGAAGTTTATCTTTCACGCTCAATGAACGGCGGAACAACATGGACAGATATTAAAGCAAGTGACCACAGTTTTACACCAGCACCTATTGCAGGACTCGCTGGTGGTTACCAGGGTGACTATATCGGCGTAACTTCTTTGGGCACAAAAGTATGGCCATTCTGGGCGGATAATTTTTCAGGGATATACCAGGTATGGACGGCAAAGATCGATGTCGGACCCGACCTATGGTCAAAAGATACGTGGCTTGATGACGGCACGGAACCTAATCCGGATAACGGCCCGATGTGGGTAAGCCAGGATATCTGGGTTAGAACGCAGCAGGATGGATTCGCAAATCCGCATCAACACCAGAACCCTGAATACAGGGACTCAATCCTGTATCCGTATAACCCGAATTATATTTATGTAATGGTTCGCAACAGGGGAGGCTGTTATGCAAGCGGACAGTTAAAAACATATTGGGCAAAAGCTTCAACAGGTCTAAGCTGGCCAACACAATGGATAAATTATTTCATCGGTCCAACTCTGCACGGAAATATCATTCACACTAGCATGCCTATAATTTCTAATCTTGCGCCGGGTGACTCCGCAATTTTTGAAATACCATGGTTCCCTCCAAACCCTTCGGATTTTTCAGGATTCGGTTCTGACAGCTCACACTTCTGCCTGCTGGCGAGAATAGAAACCTCGCCGGTATCGCCATATGGAATGACTTTCCCGGAAGGTGCCGGTATTTAT
>JBHEKV010000037.1:0-3570 GCA_041859235.1 Ignavibacteria bacterium
TAACCTTGTACTTGGTGAACGTGAAAAACTTGAAACAAGAGTATTATTTTCTTTTAGATTATGATCAATTTATAATTGAAAACATTTTATAAAATATTTACAGCATCATTGCTATGCGGATTCTTTTATTTGCAGTATGACATAAAAAGTGATACTGCAAATTACTTTTTTGCTGATTCACTCAAAATTAGTGATTCACTAAAATCAGTTAACGACTCGCTTGAACTCATAAAAATAAAACTAGCCGAAGGAAAATTGCTCTACGAAAAAAAATGCCAGAAGTGCCATATGCTATATGAACCGAAGGATTACAAGCTGAAACAGTGGAAAGAGAATCTGGTTGAGATGAAAGAAAAAGCCGAGCTAAACAAAGAAGAATACAGTTTAATTCTCGGCTATTTATCAGCTAACTGTAAAAAGTAACTCTTACCAGCCTAAAAGCCATGCAAACATAAGCGGAGCAACTATTGTTGCGTCACTTTCAACTATGAATTTTGGGGTATTTATATCAAGCTTGCCCCATGTAATTTTTTCATTCGGCACGGCGCCGGAATATGAACCGTAGCTTGTTGTAGAGTCCGATATCTGGCAGAAATAGCTCCAGAATGGTACATCGTGCCATTCAAGATCCTGGTACATCATAGGAACTACGCAAATGGGAAAATCACCTGCAATACCGCCGCCTATCTGGAAGAAACCAACGCCTTTGCCTCCTGAATTTTTTCTGTACCACTCGCTTAGAGTAACCATGTATTCAATACCTGATTTCATTGTGGAAGGTTTTAACTCTCCTTTAATGCAGTATGATGCAAATATATTGCCCATTGTAGAATCTTCCCAACCAGGTACAATTATCGGCAGATTCTTTTCAGCGGCGGCTATCATCCATGAATTTTTCGGATCAATTTCGTAGTACTGCTCCAGCACTCCGCTCAAAATCATTTTATACATATATTCATGCGGAAAGTAACGCTCGCCTTTTGTTTCTGCATCTTTCCATAATTCATAAACATGCTTCTGCAGTCTGCGGAATGCTTCTTCTTCGGGAATGCAGGTATCAGTAACTCTATTCAGACCTTTTTCAAGCAGGTCCCATTCTTCCTTGGGGGTTAAGTCACGGTAATTTGGCACGCGTTTGTAATGTGAGTGTGCTACAAGGTTCATAAGGTCCTCTTCCAGGTTTGCGCCGGTGCAGGAAATTATCTGTACCTTATCATTACGGATCATTTCGGCAAGTGAAATGCCAAGCTCACCGGTGCTCATAGCCCCCGCAAGCGTTATCATCATCTTTCCGCCTTCGGCGAGATGCACTTCGTAAGCTTTGGCGGCATCCATCATAGCCGCGGAGTTGAAGTGAAGGTAATGCTTTTCCATGAATTGTGAAATTGGACCGCGTGTCATTTGTTTTTCCCCTTTGAAGATTATGATTTATAATTTTAATTTCTTGAACATGAATTCCGGAATTGAAGTGATAATAAGCATTATCCACCGCCAGAAAAACGGTGTATATATCACACTTTTCCTTTTTAACATTGCCTTGTAAATATCTTTGCCCACTTTTTCAGGTGATGCCACAAGCGGTTTTGGCAGCGGCATACCGTAGGTCATTGGTGTATTTACAAATCCCGGTTTGATAGTAAGTACATTTACACCGCTTTTGAATAAGCGGTTACGCAATCCGGAAAGATATACCGTTAACCCGCCCTTGGCGGATCCGTACATATAGTTGCTTTGCCTGCCTCTATCACCGGCAACTGATGAAATTACTGCAATGTTTCCTTTTTTAACCGATTCAAACTCCGCAGCAAGCAGCTCGCACACTGAAACCACACCCGTAAAATTTGTGTCAATTATTCTGTGAGCTTCGGTGAAATCAGATTGCGCTTTTTCCTGTGTGCCTAAGTAACCGAATACTATCAATACATATTCAAGTTCTGGAGTCTTTGCGAGCACATCTTCAACAAACTTTTTATGTGAAGGGTAATCCAGTGCGTCAATATATTCCGCGCGGCATTTTGTTTTGTAGCGTATGCTGAAATCGATGGCGAATTTTTCAGGTTCATCCTGCTTCCTGCCGCCAAAGATTATTTCATGACCGGCTTCGGCAAAGTGCGAGGCCGCTGCCTGTGCTATAAGTGAATTTGCTCCAAGTACTAGGAGGGACATAAGCCAAGTCTCCTTGCCATATTTGATGTAAACTTGTTTTCAGGGTCGTATTTAATTTTTGTTACCATCCATTTTTCCCATAATCCGCTGTACATCTGTTTAAAAGTTCTTTCGTCCATTATTGAATCCTTTGTGAGATAATTTCTTCCGCCGTATTCAAGCACTATCCGGTCAAGCTCCTTACACATTGCAATCACACCTTTTTTCACGGGGAAATCCATAGAAAGCGTATATCCTTTGAACGGGAATGAAAGTATGCCGTCCTGGTCACCCATCTTCTTCAATACCGCTAAAAACGAACCTCCGCCGAAGGCTACTACTTTTTTAAGGACTTTATCAATTGCCTCTTTGCCTTTATCTTCGGGTACGTTTAGCTGATACTGAATTAAGCCGCTTTTGCTGTAAATATGATTCCAGTTTAAGATGAAATCAAGCGGGTAAAAATATTTATCGTAGTGGACAAATTCAATTTTATTTTTTGCCGCCATGTAAAAGGCTGAATTGAAAAGTGTGATAGATACTTTGTTAAGTGTTGTAAACGGCACTTCAAACGGAACAGATATTTTCTTTTCGATATATTTCTTCGCTGATCTTAGTTTCAATTTATCAGGCAGGGCGGAGCCTTCTTCGTGGTTGCCCAACAGAAGTACATTTCTGCCGTATTTACTGCCGGAGGCCACAATATCCATCCATGCAACGGAATAATGATAATCCTTATCGAACTCTTCAAGTTTATCAAAGAGCTCATCCATATTCCTGAGCTTTATTGACCTGTTTGTTAAGTAAGGCGAAGTTATTCTTTTCATCTGAATCTCAGTTTCAAGTATAAAGCCGGTGAGCCCCATACCGCCTACTGTTGCCCAGAAAAGATCGCCATGCTCAGTACGTGAGCAATCCAATATTTCACCTGATGCAAGAAGTATCTTAAAGCTTATTACATAGCTTGAAAATGAACCAACATTGTGGTGATTCTTCCCGTGAACATCGCTTGCAATGGCTCCGCCCATTGTTACATATTTGGTGCCGGGTGTTACTGCGGGAAACCAACCGCGGATAACAAAAGTATCAAGCAAGTCTTTATATGTTACTCCCGCTTCGCATCTTAAAATGCCGGTTTCCTCATCAAAGGAAATGAAACGGTTCATAAGCAGTGATTCTGAAACTACACCTTTATCATTCAGCGAAGCATCGCCGTAGCTGCGGCCAAGGCCGCGTGGTATAACGGAATTATTTTTGAGCAGTTCGTTTATATCAAATATCCCGGGCGGACGCGTTACTTTGCATTTAGCCTTAGGGTACTTTCCAAATCCGGAGAGCTCTATCTCTTCAAATTTCATCGGTTTGTGTAAATAATAAGCAAAATATACTGTAGTATAACCTGTAAATATCGTAAATAATAAAATG
>JBHEKV010000189.1:0-4198 GCA_041859235.1 Ignavibacteria bacterium
AACGAGCATTTTTTCAAAATGCTGCATTCACATGTGAATAACGTATACTCAGCCCAGGCCCACAAAAGCGCTATAAGGATCAAGCAGCCAATAACCTTGGGCATTGAGCTTATGGAATCACTGCTTGAGCTGACAATTGAGCTGAAGAAAGCTACTCCGCTTGCAAAGAATGATATAGAAACAGATGAGATCAAGAATTATTTTACAAAGTTCACCCGTATACGGAATAATCTTGTTTTCTTCCTTGAACAGAAAAGCGACGAGTATGTTTATTGGATCGAATATAAAGGCAGGGCAAGGAATAATATCGATCTGTGTATCTCCCCTATAGATATGGCGGAGTACTTCCGAGAAAATGTTTTCGCCAAGAACCGGCAGTCCGTATTGACCTCAGCGACACTTTCAACCAACAATACACTGGAGTTCTTTAAGAATTCCATCGGTGCCGAAGAAGTAAGAGGCGAAATAATTGAAACTCCGTTTGATTACGGCAGGCAGATGAAAATCCATGTTTACAGGGATATCCCTGAGCCGGAAAAAGGGGCAAAGAAAAATATAAGTGATATACTGAGTGAAAGCGATTTTGAAAAAATACTTACAGGCAAAATAAAAAAGTGCGTTGAAAAAACAAGCGGCGGCGCATTAGTGCTTTTTACAAGTAATAAGCTGCTAAAATCAGCTTACAATAAGCTGCTTGAAGAATTTCTTGGCTCAGGAATAAATCTTTACGCGCAGCATAACGGAATGCCCAATAACCGCATTCTGCAGGAGTTCCGCGATGATGAAAATTCAGTGTTATTTGGTGTTGATAGTTTCTGGATGGGAGTTGATATACCGGGTCATAGCCTTAGGAATGTAATTGTGACAAAGCTCCCCTTTGAAGTGCCTGACCACCCTGTAATTGAAGCCAAGCTTGAATTCCTTCTGCAAAAGGGAGGTAACCCGTTTATGGATTACTCATTGCCAACAGCTATATTAAAATTTAAACAGGGTGTGGGCAGACTTATAAGAAGCAGAAATGACGAAGGAATAATCTGTATACTTGATAGCCGGATTGTAAAAAAACATTACGGCAGGCATTTCCTAAGCTCGTTGCCTGAATGTGAAGTGATCATTGAAAGCGATGATTGAATTTGCGGGTGAAACGAAGCAATCCCATCAATCATTTAATCAAAACCATTTTTTTAGTTTCAACATAATCCCCTGCCTGCAATTTATAAAAATATATTCCGCTTGGATAATCTGCTGCGTTCCATTCATATTCATACGAACCCGGACTAATATCTTCGTCCACAAGAGTTTCAATTTCTCTTCCAAGCTGATCGTATATAATCAAATTGACATGAGTTGCATGAGGGATATCGAAACAGATCTGCGTTGATGGGTTAAAGGGATTTGGGAAATTTTGCGAAACAGAAAATATTTCCGGTATTTCACCTGAAATGTTTGTTAAACCGAGTAAATAATAACTTGTATCACCATACAGAACACCATTAATAACACAGCCTGTGAGAGTGCCCTGAGAGCTTAACGACATACCACCCATTCCATAATATATTATCCCAAAATCTTCGGCATATTTATTCTGAGTACTGAATTCATGAAAATTACCCCCTCTGAATAATCTTGATTTCTTTTGCGATCCGAAAACTTCTGAAGATGCAGTATCCGTTAAGGCTCTTTTGGGGTCTGATGATTCGCCACAAATGTATATAGTATCACCAATCAATGATCTCAAGCTGTCAATGACCCGTTCATCAGGTGAAAATGAACATTGCGGATTTGACATAAGACGGTAGATATTGCCATTAACGCTGTCAATTCTGTAAGCATAATTGTTTAGAAAACCATATGTACAATTGCCGCCGCTGATGACCCTGTGATACGATGTGAATTTATAATAGGTTTTTCCATTAGCTGTAAACACACTATCAATCCGGACTCTAACCTTAAAGCTGCTTTGACATTGAATAGAAAAATAAGTCCCGTGGTAGACCCAAATATTCCCTACATCTAGCGGAAAGTATTTGATGATATTCATGTTTTGAGAATATGAAAAGCCCGTTAAAACTAAATATGAGCCAATAAATATTCTGCGGAGTGTTTTCACTTTATCAAAACCATTTTTTTAGTTTCACTATACTCCCCTGCCAGCAATTTATAAAAATAGATACCGCTTGGATAGTCTATTGCATTCCAGTCATATGAATAGCTGCCTGCGGTAAGCTGCTCACTCACAAGAATTTCAACTTCTCTGCCAAGCTGATCATAAACAATCAGTTTTGTAAAAGAGGCGGTTGGGATATCAAAATAAATCCTTGTTACCGGGTTGAACGGATTAGGATAGTTTTGATGCAAAGAAAACTTCATAGGGTCTTCAGAACTTGTCTGCTGAATAGCTGTAATTCCTCCATTGGTGGTTTTTAGAATAGTTCCTGCATCTCCAACGCAATAACCTACAGTATCATTCAAAAATTTAATATCATAATAAACAATATTCGTAAAGGAAGCTGAGGCATTCATCCAGTTACTTCCGCCTTTGGTTGTTTTATAAATTTTGCCGTAGCCTGCGGAATACCCTATGTTTCCCGATGGAAAACTGAATGCCCCCTGGAGCCCTCCAGGGCAACATTGAGCGTTAGACCAGTTAAACCCTCCGTTCGTTGTCTTCCAAATAAAGCCTCCATCCCCACCGGCAAATCCGGTATTTATATTTTGAAAGAAAACTGAATAAGAATTTGCACCCAGTGGCCTGTATGTCCAGTTTGTTCCTCCGTTTGTTGTACTGTAATGATATCCAAATTGTGGTGTTGTTGTTCTGCGTGTAACATAATGTCCATTTAAGTCATTAACAAAAAATACTTCTGAAATATATTCAGGTGGTATCATAAATGTTTTTCTGACCCAGTTCAATCCGCTGTTTGTTGACTTAAAAATGGCTGACGCAGTACCGAAAAACGCAGCATCTACATATGCTATTGCATACCATGTAGTTTCTGAAAAGAAATTACATCTAAAAAAGCCCTGCAAGGAATCCATTACAATACTGTTTCCTGACCAGTTTTCGCCTGAATTCGTAGTCTTGTATATTACTCCTTCTGTTCCTGTTCCACCAATAGCATAACCTGTCAACAAATTGAAAAATTTCAATGTGTAAAGAGCACCAATATTTGAACTATTTTTTGATATCCAGTCTACTCCGCCGTTGGTAGTTTTCAGAATAGTTCCGTTATACCCGCATACTAAAACGGTATTTTCATTTAAAATAGCTATTGATTTTAACGAAGAGCCTGAACCGCTATTTTGCTGAACCCATGATTGAGAGAAAGAAATACAGAAAGGAAAAAGTAAAAATGTAAGCAGAAATCGAAGTGTGAGGTGATTCATTAGGATACCCTCCTTATTAATAAAATTTAAAAGGAATTCTACTGCAAATATAATACATCATTTGTAAAATTATTCAGTATAAATTGCATTGTAGTTTTCCTGATCTACTACACCCTCACCCATCTTAGCTCCATCGGACCAGCAGAGAGTATCATTTCTCCGTATTCAAAGCGGTATTTGCGTATTTCTGTACCGCCCACTAGACTCTGCACAATAGCTCCCTCAACATGATGCTTGATGACATGCTTTTCTTCATCAATTTCATAAGGACCAAAATAACCCATATATCCCAAATTCTTTAGAGCCCATGCAAGGTCCTTCAGCTTCAGTTTCTTTTCCGGCATATGTTCAAGCGGCAGGTCGTGCGGCATCATTATCTGCGCAGTCATGTATTCTTCATCATAAAACAATATCGCTTTTACATGCCTGCCGAAAGGGTAAATAATTGTGTCATCGTGTCTGACAATTACTGATTTTAACTTCCATCTGCCTAAAAACTTCTCTTTAATACTTTTCATTAAAATAGATTTTAATTTTTTGCCGGTACGATCCTGTATATTTTATCGTCGCCTGATTTCGGCGAGCCCCTGCCATCCTTATTACTGCTTGAAAAATATATAAAGCCATCAGGACCCTCTGCTATATCGCGGATTCTGCCAAATTCAGCGGCAATTTTGCTGAACGAAAGTGCTTTGGACTTATCATTCGGGTCAATTTTTACAACCATTATACCGTTCCCGCGCAGGCATCCAAAGAGGAATGTATCTTTAAACTCAGCCAGCTTGCCTGATTTGTACACCAGCCCCGAAGC
>JBHEKV010000005.1:0-3001 GCA_041859235.1 Ignavibacteria bacterium
ACTTGAAGGCGCGGTATACGTTGGCTTTGGTAATGCAATGGATACTGCAAATGCACAAAAGTTTTCGGTGGGTTCGTATTATCTGAATCCTGTGAATGAAGCGCATTATGTTTTTACAGGTGAAGAGGGAGTAATTTTCCAGGTAACTGGTTTGGGTCCCTGGGGACTAGTTTACACAGAAGAAAAAAAATAAAAAAACCGCAAAGACGCAGAGGCGCTAAGATAATATTGGATTATAAATATAAAACATTCGCTTCAGAAAGAGACAGATTGAATTATCTTTCCGGTGAAATTCTGGATGCTTGTATAACTGTTCATAAAGAAATGGGTCCCGGTCTTTTGGAATCTGTTTATGAATTGTGTTTAATGAAAGAGTTTGAGTTGAGGAATATCCCTGCTAAAAACCAGGTGCTTTTACCTTTGTATTACAAGGGTCATCAACTTGATAAAGAATTTAGAATTGATATACTTGTGGATGATTCCATAATAATGGAAAATAAATCATGCGAGAAAATGATTCCAGTTTATCAAGCACAAATAATATCTTATCTTAATCTAACAAATAAAAAACTAGGTTTTCTTGTGAATTTTAATGTTCCAATTTTGAAAGAAGGATTTAAAAGATTTGTCAATAATTTTTAATTCTCTGCGTCTTTGCGACTTGGCGGTATTCAATTTTAAAATATTGTTATAATGAGAACTTTTATCATTGGCGGCGGCATTATCGGGCTTGCAACGGGATGGCAGCTAGCCAAAAAAGGAATTAATGTAGAGATACTCGAGCGCAATACAGCAGGCAGAAGCGCCAGTTGGGCTGCTGCGGGTATGCTTGCTCCCCAGGCGGAAATGGGTTTTGAAGATATTGACTTGTTCTATCTCTGTCGTAAGAGCCTTGAAATGTACCCGCGGTTTGTTGAGGAATTATATAATGATAGCGGTATAAAAGTTGAGCTTGAAAAAACCGGATGCATATTGCCAGGATTTGACAGGGACGATGCCGAGAGACTTCGCAGACTTTACGATTTCCGCGAAAAGATCGGCATGCCCGTTGTTTGGCTGACCGGAAGCGAAGCGCGTGAAGTTGAGCCGTTCCTTTCACCCCGATGTACGGGTGCGATATGGATTGATGATGACGCACAGATAAATAACCGCCTTATGCTTGATGCATTGAAGAAGGCATTCCTGAAGTGTGGCGGCAAGCTCTATGAAGATCATGAAGTTGAAAAAATAAATATTTCGGGCGGTAGAGTTACCGGATTAAGGGTTCATGAGAAAGATATCACTGCAGATAATATTATTATTGCAGGCGGTGCATGGTCAAAACAGATTCCCGGGATACCCGAAAATCTTTTGCCGCCGGTAAGACCCGTCAAGGGGCAGATAATTAATCTCAGATTAAACGATTCATGCCGTGTAACCAAGGTTGTACGTGCTCCGGATGTTTATTTACTGCCCAAGAGCGATGGCCGACTCATACTCGGCGCAAGTGTTGAAGAAATGGGATTTGATGTCAATCCAACTGCAGGCGAGATCTTCCGCCTGCTTGAACGAGGCTGGGAGGCGGTGCCATCAATATATGACCTGCCGATTGAATCAATTGATGTGGGTCTAAGACCCGGAAGCCGCGACCACATGCCAATAATTGGCAGCTCAGAAGTTGATGGATTGTTTTTTGCAACGGGACACTACCGAAACGGTATACTGCTTACTCCGATAACAGCATTTGAACTTAGCGACTGGATCGCAACCGGTAATCCTTCTGAAGCATTAAAAGGATTTGATATATCACGATTTTATAAGGAGACTGTTTAACAGTATGAATATAAGTATTAACGGTGAGGTAATAGCTGTAAACGAACAAATGAAACTCAGTGAATTTGTAACATTGAGGCTGAACGGAAAAGAACCGCGCGGCATTGCTGTGGCTTTAAATGATATGATTATTCCAAAAAGCAAATGGAATGACACATTGCTTAACGAAAATGATTCTGTTGAGATTGTCCACGCTGTGCAGGGAGGATGATGAGAAGCGAAATGTCAAATGTCAAATGTCAAAATCCAAATGTCAATTTGTTTAGAACAACAGAACAATATGAATTGCCACGACCTTTAGGTCGTGGATAAGAGAACAAAAGAATATGGGCTTTCTCCAAAGGAGCGCCTTCGGCAAGCCCCTGATTAGTAATATAAATATATATGAGCAACTTAATAATAGCAGGCAAAGAATTCAAATCGAGATTGATAGTAGGTACATCAAGATATCCTGACCCGCATACGATGATGCAGGCGCTTGAAGCAAGCGGAACTGATTTTATCACTGTATCAATCCGCAGGCTTAACCTAAAAAGCGCTGACGGGCAGGAAAGCATCATGAATATGATAGACAGGAATAAGTATTCCATTCTGCCAAACACAGCTGGATGCTTTACTGCGAAAGAAGCCGTGCTTACAGCACAACTTGCCCGCGAAGCTTTGGAAACCAACTGGGTGAAGCTTGAGGTAATAGGCGATGATGAAACTCTGTTTCCGGATGTTACCGAGCTTTTGAAAGCTGCAGAGCGGCTCCTGGCAGATGGATTCATAGTGCTGCCATACTGCAACGATGACCCTATCACTTGCCGAAAGCTGGCTGATATGGGATGCGCGGCAGTTATGCCCCTTGGCGCGCCAATAGGCAGCGGAATGGGAATCCGTAATCCATATAATATTCAAATTATTCGCGACCTGATAGATATACCTGTAATTGTTGATGCAGGTGTAGGAACTGCAAGTGATGCAGCTCTTGCTATGGAGCTTGGCGTGGATGGCATCCTGATGAATACGGCAATTGCCGGTGCTGAGCATCCTGTGAAAATGGCAGCCGCAATGAAGCTTGCCATTGAAGCAGGCAGGCTGGCGTTTGAAGCCGGCAGAATTCCCAAAAGACTGTATGCAAAAGCATCAAGTCCCGTTGAAGGTATGATAAATTCTTAAATCCATAATAAAGCCGCCACAACTATGA
>JBHEKV010000130.1:0-4510 GCA_041859235.1 Ignavibacteria bacterium
GATGCAAAATCAGGGGGAGCAACTGAATTGATAATAGCAGCAACCTGCATGCCTCTTGTAGCAGCTATCATAGGTACCGCGCCGCCCTGTGAACCGCCCATGATAAGTATTCTTGAAGGAGCTGAACCGTTAACTGAATCACGTTTTATCCAGTTCACTATTTCGATAAGATCGTCAGCTTCAATTGTGCTGATGAGGTTTGATACGCCGCCGGATAAGCCCTGTCCGCGTACGCTGAATGTCATGGTATAATAGCCATACTCAGCCTGCGCGCGGCAGAAATCTGCCAGTGTTTCTTTGTGATCGCCGTAGCCGTGGTGCATAATAACTGTATTCCAGCCGCCTGCCGGTGGTGTACCTTCGGGGACGTACTTTAAACAGTCAATAATAACGCCATCACGCATTGTTATTGTGAAATCTGTGCGTGTTACTACTAAATTAGCGTCGCCGGTTGTGCTTGGCAGTAAGTAGGATGGAGTCCATGTGTTAAGGTTTTTAGGTTTATTCATAACCTTTTGCTGAGTAAAAGTAACCTCAGTGTAGGTCATAAAAAAAAGAGCCAATGATAAGCAAATCATCAAAAGTCTCCTGGTACTGTGGGTTTTGATAGCATTCATCTTAATAGATATCCTTTCAGATAGATTAATTAGTAAAATAATCTTTCTGCTATCGCATTCCCTACGAATTAGTATGTTACAAATATAGCCCACGGCAAGACCCTAATACAATCGTAAGTGTAAGTAAATATGTAATTACCCTCATAACCTAAACAATCCTCAATTCACTGTATAACGGTAGCCCGATATTTTCTAACGTAATAGGGTGAGTGGCGGCGGTGAAAATTTTGATGATTTTAGCGGATTTGTTCATAATTTATTGATTTATATATGATTACTGAATAGCAGTCTACATTCCATGGAGTCCCGAAATTCGCCAAAATTAAGAGCTGGATCGCTGGACTGAGCATTTGCCCATGGAATCTGCGTTTTTTGAGCCGCTTTGCGGCAAAATTGCCAATGAGCCGGATTTCGGGACTTTAACAGTCCGGCGCAATAAAGCGGATTGCTTAAAATCCGGGTAACTGAAATACAAGTCCCGTGGCAAACAGTGGAGAAATACTGTAATTTTTGATATTTCATGTCAAAAGGGTCTAATTCGTTATATGCAATATGCATACATACGGAATATACTATATGTCAATTGAAAATGCAAGGGTATAATGTAAAAACTCAACCGATAACTCTGAGCCATCGTATGAATATAGCGCAAACAAAAACCCCTGACCATTATTACAGCCAGGGGTTACAAATATATGGAACTCTTAGTCATACTTCACATTACCCAGCCGGAACTACCTTGTGGGAATATAGTATGTAAGTTTAAGCTGCGGTGAAAAGAATCCATAATTTGTGCGTTTATCCGTATTAAGATTTGAATTTTCATTCTCATACTTCGGGAAGAACATCTTGTAATCAACCATTAAGCCGATCGTGAATTTCTTTGAGGCGCGGTACTCAGCGCCAACACCTGCGTTAAATCCGAATGATTTGACATTATGATTTCTGTATTCTGTGTTTACTTTCGCTCCAATAATCCCGTCTTCGAAGTGTTCCCACTGATATGAACCTGCGCCAATTCTGACAAACGGTGATACTACAGGTTTTTTGAACATGTGCCCGAAATTGTAAATTGCATTTACCGAAGCTGAAAGGTTAACCCATACAGGATCCTTGCTTGCAGGTCTGTATTTACTGTTGTAATAATTGTACCCGGCGTAGAGTGTGCCTTCTACTCCGAATCCTTTAGTGACGAAGTAACTTACAGCTACACCAAATTGAGAACCTGTATTCAGGAAATCTGATGTTTTCAGGTCAGAGGAGTAATCTCCGTTTACCGGAATATTTCCGCCGCCGTAAAGTGATATCCCGATCTTTCCGCGCAGATCGTTATTTGATACCTGTGCTTCTGCAAAGTACGGCAGGAAGAGTATTGCCAATACTAAAATAAATTTGATCATTTTTTTGTGTTTTTTAGTTTTTATAAAATTTGAGTGTTTATTGAACAATTTGAAACAAAGCTGATTATGCTAATCTGGATCCGTTTATGCTATCGATTTTCATCATAATCTGATTGTTTACAAATTTAGCCGCAAATTCCGATGTACCAAAGGCGAACTTTTTCTAAAATTAAAATCCGGAGAAAAATAAATACCTCAAAAAACAACTTTAAATGAACTAACCCGCTCAATTTTCCGTTATTTCGCATATATAAATTAAAACCCGAAGGACAGGATAGGATTATGATAATGTGTGTTTTAAGGCGTTTCTTACAGGACACGGAGCCACACACAAGGCGTTGCAGCAAGTATCCTACCGGGACAAGAACCGATAGCATGGTCCCGCAGACGTTCGGCTTCTATTTATATGGTTACCCCTACTTCGAACACAACTCCGTTGTGTTCTCTTCTCCCACATGCCCTGGGCAGTCCTTTGGCCTGTTAGGGGGAGATTGAGAGGGGGTATGTTTTTAATTTTCGCTACTGAGAAAACGGACTACGCCATCGCCGAAATAATCTGCCCTGTTTGGGTCTTAAAAAACGACCCCACCCATCACGCCTGCGTCGTGATTACCCTCCCCAAAGGGGAGGGTGGAATTCATCAAGATTTTCACTGCAATTCATTTTGAATGGTTTTAAATATTATTGATATATTCTTCTGCTTTAAAGCGTCAGGTCGTAAGACCTGACGCCACGTAAAGGTAAACAAAAAACCCCTGTTTATTCTCATAAACAGGGGCAAAACTTTTTGAACTGAAATATACTATCTACTTAATAATATCAAGTCTTCTAATTTCTCTGTACCTGCCTACAACCAGGCGGTAGTAATAGGTGCCTTTTGTGAGCTTTGCTTTATTCAGGTCAGCTGAAAAATCACCTGCTCTTTTAAAATCATTTATCAGCACCGCAATTTCTTTTCCTTTTGTATCATAGACTGTAAATCTGACGTATTCGTTCTGAGGAATTGAAAAGCTGAAAAGTGTATTCGCCGCAACCGAAAGATTGCCTGCCGCTGTGATCTCTTCGCTTGTAAGTGAACCAAGCATCTCGTAGGCGCCGGCTGCGCGGTTATCAATATCACCCGCAAATGAGGCTGCCTGTAACAGTAATACCAGAAGCACAGCCGTAAGAACGGCTTTCATTTGCTTAAATGACTGAAATTGGGATTTGACTGCTTTCATTTTATTCATAACCATTAATTGGAGTAAAATTAAGTTCTCTCCTGCTTCTTTCCCTACGAATTAGTATACAAATATAGCCTTGCGCCCGGTCCTAAAACAATCGTAAACCTAAGTAAATGTGTAATTACCGCCATAACCTACATTTTCCACTAATCACTGTATGTATTATCTGCAAATTTATCTAACGTGATATCGGTAGTCAGTATTTCAAACAATTGATAATTAAGCGTTATTTGATGGAAATTTCCCGCTAGGGAGCATATAAATATCGCTAGAAGGTTTTTTGAATTGCCGCAATTTCCAAGGGGGGCTTCGTTTCGAGATGACTTAAAACCGGTGTATCTGCTGGTTCAGAGCAGGTTGTCTAAAGGCAAACTAACCACCCCTAATCCGGCTATCGCCGGATTTTTCCCCTCCTGAAAACAGGAGGGGAGCTAATAATAACTATGAATAAAAAAACCCCTGCAAAACAGGGGTTTTTGGGTTTGATACAATTCAAATGAAAGAAATCTTTTAAAATTTTATAAAAACGGTAATATTAATAAATAACATTGAGTTTTCTTATTTCTTTGCTTGCGCCAACTACCAGGCGGTAGTAGTATGTGCCTGCTTCAAGATTCAGCTTTCCCAGGTCAGCGCTGAAATCGCCGGAATTCATGATATCATCAACCATAATGTTGATTTCCTGGCCTTTTGCGTTAAATATTGAAAATCTTACATAATCAGTCTTCTGGATAGAAAAACTGAAGATCATTGTGTTTTCAACTGTCAGCATTTCGCTGTTTAGCTCAGTTGCGCTTAATGTAGTGCTTACTGTTGTTTTCTGAACAACCGGGTTCTTCGCGGTGTTATCTGATGCATTTGCTGCAGAGCATAAAAAAAGAAGCATAAATGATAAAATAACCATTTGCTTCATTGATGTGCGGTTTTGAGTGTTGATAGCTTTCATTTTAATTGTCCCCTTTAGAAGAAAGTTTATTTATTTAATAATCTCTTCTGCTATCAATTTTCCCTACCGATTAGTGATACAAATATAGCATTTGGGAAGACCCTAAAACAATCGTAAACATAAGTAAATACGGAATTACACTCTAAACCGAATGAATCAACAATTCACTGTAGGGGGTTTTAGCCCATTCACTTTATACCGAAATAATGAATTCATGTAGTCCGATTTAACCGATATCCCTACACTGAATAGGGGTATTCACGGTAGCTATAATTTGTGATAAATGCTGATTTTCGGCTTATTTTGGGGTTTTTTCGTGGGCCG
>JBHEKV010000147.1:0-3469 GCA_041859235.1 Ignavibacteria bacterium
AGGAAGTAAGAGGAACGCTTTAACAATTAACTATTAATAAATAGCATTATCTAAATCATAATTAATGGCATTTTATCATAAACTGGGGAAGTTGCCCCAGAAAAGACACGTACAATTCAGGCAGCCGGATGGCTCATTGTACCAGGAGCAGGTGATAGGTACCGAAGGATTTTCCGGGATCTCTTCGATCCTTTATCATATAAATCCGCCAACAAAAGTAAAAAAAATAACCGGTATCGAAGATATTGGTTTTAAAGAATGGGAAGAAGGAAATCTCAGGCATTATCATATCAGGACTCTGGATGCGAAATCAGAAGGTGACCCAGTTTCAGGCAGAAAAGTCATGATATATAATAATGATGTATCAATGGCTATCTGCAATCCTGATAAACAAATGGATTACTTTTACAAGAACGGCGAAGGCGACGAAGTGATATTTGTCCATTACGGTAAAGGGACACTTGAATCACAGTATGGCTCCCTGGACTACCATGATGGAGATTATATTGTTATTCCACGGGGTGTTATATACAGGGTGGTCACACGAAGCGAAAAGACCAAATTCATGGTGATTGAATCCAGGAGCCCGGTATATACTCCTGCACGTTATAAAAATTCTTACGGACAGTATCTTGAACACTCACCGTTTTGCGAACGTGATTTCCGCGTGCCCGAGACATTGCTTACAATAGATGAAAAAGGTGAGTTTCTTGTAAAAATTAAGAAGTTCAATAAGCTCCATCATTATGTGTTTGATTATCATCCGTTTGATATAGTTGGGTGGGATGGTTATTTCTACCCGTGGATATTTAATATCAACGATTTTATGCCCATCACGGGAAAGATTCATCAGCCGCCGCCGGTACATCAGACATTTGAAGGCAGGAATTTTGTGATTTGCTCTTTCTGCCCAAGATTGTTTGATTACCACCCTGATGCAATTCCGGCGCCGTATAACCACAGCAACATTGATAGCGATGAAGTGCTGTATTACGTTGAAGGTAATTTTATGTCACGTAAAGGTGTAGATGTGGCTTCATTTACTTTGCATCCGGGTGGTATCCCGCACGGTCCGCATCCGGGAACAATGGAAGCATCAATCGGCAAAAAGGAAACCCTTGAACTTGCTGTGATGGTTGATACTTTCCACCCGCTAAAATTGACAGAACATGCCAAGCCTTTTGACCTTCCCAACTATCCATACACATGGAATGAAGAGGGTCACGAAGCGGAAATAGAGTAGTAAGTTACAGGAAAAAAGTTACAAGTTACAGGTTCTAAAGGCTGTTTTAAAACAGCCTTTTTAGTTTATATGATGTACTTGCAAGTATATCTTCATATTTTATGTTGCTTATAATATCATGTATGTTTAAGTTGAATTTAACTCAAACAAAAAGAGGCATTTATGAAAAAAACTTTATTTATTTTCTTAATTGTTGGTAATGTTCTATTGATTGATATTTGCTATTCACAGTGGATACAAGTTTCAAATGGCATGGGGAATATTCTTGCCGGAACTTTAACTGCTGATGGTACTAATATGTTTGCCGGAGGCACCAGTGCGGGTGTGTATTATACATCTAATTCCGGTGCAAACTGGGTCCAGACATCACTTAACAGTCAATTGGTCTTTGCACTCATTAATTCAGGCAGTAACGTACTTGCCGGAACATTTAATGCAGGCACATTTCGGTCCACAAATAATGGCACTTCATGGAACCAGGTGACAATGGGCAGCAACATGACTGTTTGGGCTTATTGTTATTCGGGAAGCAATGAATTTGCAGGAACATTTTGTCCCATAGTTGCCAATATGGGTGTATACAAATCCACTGATAATGGCCTCACTTGGAGCCTTGCAGGGGTAAATAACAGGGAAGTGCGCTCAATTACTTCCGAAGGAAATTACATTTATGCGGGAACGATTGATAGCGGTGTATTCGTTTCTTCAAACAGCGGTACGAACTGGATTAAGTCTTCGCTTAACAACCGTAATGTGCGTTCACTAGCTGCTAACGGAAATTTTGTCTATGCAGGAATAATGAATTCGCAGGGTTTGTTCTTATCGACAGATAATGGTGATACATGGGTCCAGAGTTCACTGAATAATCGGGATTGCCAGGCTTTGACATTTCAGGGATCCACAGTATTAACAGGTACGGCTTTACATGGAGTTTATGTATCAAATGATAATGGAACAAACTGGGAACTGAAAAATGAAGGGCTGGGTCATTTATCTGTATCTGCTCTGATAATACACAACGGTTATGTCTATGCCGGAACTTCAGGTGGCGGTGTTTACCGCAGGGCAATTAGTGAACTCCTTTCTATACAACCGGTTTCAAATCAAATCCCCTCAAGTTATTCTCTATCCCAAAATTATCCTAACCCATTTAATCCTGCAACTAAAATCAGGTTTGACATAAGTGGCACTTCAGCAGCTCAAACATTCCTTTCTGTGTATGATCTTCTCGGGCGCGAAGTTGCAGTGCTGGTCAATGAAAAACTTTCGCCGGGTAAGTATGAGGTTGATTTTGACGGCTCAAATTTACCAAGCGGAGTGTATTATTATCGCATATCGATCCAGTCGGATAAGTTATCGGCAGGTGATTTAAAGAAACAAGAAAAATGGTTCTTGTAAAATAATCCGTAAAAATCAGTTTAATCGGTTTAGTCCGTGTTCTGTTTTATATTAAAGGCTGTTTTAAAACAGCCTTTTTTGTTATTTGGCAATGATTTATTTTTGCAGTCTATGATACTTTCAGAAAAGACGCAGCAGAATATTCACAAAGCGCATTTTGTTAACGGAATTTCGCCTGATAGTTACCGGGTGAAATACCGGAATATATTTGAACTATTACAGTACCGCGCGCATTTGCAGCCTGACGATAACTTTGTTACGTACTATCCTGATACCGGCGAAAAAAGTACACTTAGTTACACTGAATTTGCCGAATCTGTTTATAAAACAGCTAATCTTCTGAAAGCAAAAGGTATTGTGCCTGGTGATAGAATAACTACAATTTCCCACAATCATATAAATACGGTCATCCAGTATTTTGCCGCATGGTGCCTTGGTGCTACTGTTGTAACAATTAATGTAAACGAAGAACCTGATAGAATTGAGTATATCCTGAAAAGCTCGCAGACAAAACTGGCTTTTGTTAAAAACGAATATTACAGGAAATTTTCCGAAGTATTAGATAAACTGAATATTGCGGCAGTTGTACACTCAGTGGAACCGGGAAATCCGGGGTCCGGAGATTTCGTTTATGAAGAAGAACTTAAAAAATACATCAATATATTTGCACCAGATGACTCAGTAGATCAGGAAACTGAATCACTGATTGTATATACATCCGGTACAACCGGTCTGCCAAAAGGGGTTGTTCTCACACAATATAACCTTATGGCTGATGCTGACGGTATTAGCAAATGGCATGGCATAACTAAAGGAACGGTTATGATG
>JBHEKV010000254.1:0-5531 GCA_041859235.1 Ignavibacteria bacterium
GAGCCTTCATATTACGCTCCGCAGGATGCACCATTTTAAGATGAAAACTGAATAATTTATGTCAAAGATAACACGCAGAAATTTCATTAAAACATCGGCTTTAAGTGCCATATTTTTAAGCTCAGTACCGCAGGCTATTAAATCAATGAGTAGTCCTTTATGGGATGACTATGACGAAGTGTTATGCAGGAAGAAATTTAAGCTTTTGATTGATGGCGATGTGAAATCAATGTCAATCGGCGATGCCATTGGTGAAGTGGGTAAATCATTTATTGATACCGACTACGTCGCAGGCACACTGGATAAAAATATGAGCGAGAGTCTTGTAGTAAACCTAACGGGACTCGATTGCGTAACATTTGTCGAAAATTGCCTGGTTTTTGCACGCTGTATTAAGCAGGGTAAGACAAGTTTTGATGACTATAAGGCTGAGCTCAAAAAAGTACGATACCGTGACGGCAAAATTGACGGTTATTCAAGCCGCCTGCATTATTTCTGTGACTGGATCACCAACAATGAAGAAAAGGGTATCGTTAAGAACATAACTTCTGATATCGGCGGCGTTCAGTATAATAAAAACATCGATTTTATGTCAACCCATACAAAATCATATAAGCAATTATCAAACAGCAGTGAGCTTGATGGTATCGTAGCCGCTGAAAATGCTATTAATTCCCGTTATTATTATTACATTCCCACGAAGGATATCTCGAAGTCATATGACCAGATGCAGACTGGGGATATAATTGCTACAACAACAAGTATTGGGGGACTCGATGTAACGCACACCGGCTATGTTTACAAAGAAGGCGGCGGTACTTACTTCATGCATGCATCAAGCAGAAGCAAAAAAGTGATAATATCGGGTGAAGAACTGCAGGATTATGTGGCAGGGGATTCAAAGAAAACCGGTATTATGGTCGCAAGACCGCTTGATGTGTAAAAAAGCAATACCCGAGAAAGTCAAAGAACTGTCCGGGTAGGTTGGTAGCCCAATATTGAATTTCTTGATTCTCTGATGGAATGTTTAACTCGCACTAATGCCGCTTTCAGCTGGCCTGCTTAAGTACCATCTTAAATATACTAATGATTTAATATATAATATTCTTACCCCACGCTTTAGCGTGGGGACGAAAGAAAGCAAAACTAAACGGGCTTTAGCCCTGATTCTTGTCATTTATGATAATAGGCGTAGGAATAGACATAATAGAAGTAGCGCGGATAAAGGGTATCATGGAAAAGTACGGAGATAAGTTCTTTAAGCGCATACTTACGGATAACGAGATAAATTACTGCAAGAAATTCAGTGACGCAGAGCTGCATTTTGCGGGCAGGTTTGCTTCAAAGGAAGCTTACAGCAAAGCAATTGGCACAGGTATTTCAAAAGATTTCGGGTGGAAAGATATTGAGATTTTGAATGATGAAAGGGGCAAGCCGTATATTAATCATACTAAGGAAAACGCATACTCAAAACTCACATTTCACATCAGTATTTCTCATACCAAAGAGTATGGCAGCGCGGTTGTAGTATGTGAGGAGTAATTTACATCCTCTGCTAAACCGTGTGATTTGTTTTTATTTCCAGCTCATAAATCTTTTAACCCCGCCATTCAAGATAATATAATATGTTATCGCAGTCCCGCTGAAAGCGGGATTATGGCGGGGGTCAAGCCGTCATATAACAACTGGGCTTCCTCCGAAGGAGTGCCTATGGCAAGCCCTGACTTTGTAAATTGAATTTCTTAATAAAATCTTCGTATTCTTCCTGGAAAGTCATTTTCTTATGATGTTCCTCCTGATTCATTATATACTTTCTGACTTTATCAACTATAGACTCACTTACAGAAACTGCAAAATAATCATCAGCCCATTTTAGTTTTGGTTTAACTAAATAATTTTCGTTAGCCCAAAATGATGCTTCTCCTTTAATTAGCTGCAATGTTTTTGATAAGCTCAAATCTGCATTTAATGTAAAGAGACAATGAACATGGTCAGTATAACCATTTACATAATCAACATATATTCCTTTTTCTTTTGCATTTGCTTTAATGTGATCGAAAAGAACTTTTCTGACATCTTTAGTCAAAATATTAGAACGATTCTTAGTTCCCCAGACAGCATGGATCCAAACTCTTACAAATGACATATTACAGGTCAGGGCTAAAGCCCGGTTAGTTTAACTTTATAATCCCCCACCCTGAAGGGTGGGGTTATTTATTTTAATAGAGGATCTTATAACCTCGGCATTCTTGACTGGTTTCTCAGTTATGCTGATGGTAGCGTACAAAAATAATCGAATACAGACCTTTTTCCGAATGTGATTCTTGTTACCCCGCCATTTATGAGGGTGATAGCCTACAATGTAATCGATTACAAACCTTTCTCTTAAAGTGAATCTTGTAACCCCGCCATTTATGGCGGGGGTCAAGCAGTTAAAATACAACTGGGCTTCAGCCCTGACTTAACTTGGATACAAATAATCCTTTATCAACTTAATTACGAAATACTCGCCTGCGCCTGCCTGTTGCAGTCAAGCAGGTATTTTTATGTGTTCTTCACTATCTCCACCAGCTCCGCCACTGAGTTAATCTCATAGTCAGCGCCATGCACCTTGGTATCAAACGTATCGCCGTATTTTGCGAAAGCAGTCTGCATGCCTACGCTCTTGGCACCCACCACATCACGCTCCGCCCAGTCACCGACCATCAGCGCGTCAGCAGCTTTTACACCCAGCTTATCGAGTATCAGGTTAAATGGTACCGGTGAGGGCTTACGCTCACGTGAATCATCGTAAGTAACAATCCCGTCAAACATATGGTGTAAACCGATATATGTCAGCCTCAGCCACGCTTCTTTACTTGGCGCATCGGAAACTACGCCGAGCTTAATTCCCATTTTGATAAGTTTCACTAATGTTGGTATAACCTGCGGATATGTATTCAGTTCCGCTTCGCGCGCGGTGCGGTAGGCTACAATGCCTGCGGAAAGTATCTTGTAATCTATCCTGCCAATAAAATGATTCAGCAGCTGATCGAAAACCTGCTGGTACTCAATTCCTTTTTCATTATATATTGCGTCAATTTTGGACCGTATTTCCTTATACGGAAAGTCCAGCCCCGCATCGATCATAGCCTTGGTAGCCGCTTCAACGGCGGTGTTCTTCATTCTCATGAAATCGATGAGTGTATTATCCAGATCGAAAACTACTGCTTTTATCATAAACTAATTTTCATTATAATTCTTAATAAAATCATCACGGGAAATTCCGGATTGAGTACAAATTGCTCTAAGTGTTGAGCCCTTAATTATTGAATGATTTGGTAATGTTAAAGGAGTTTTTGTGCCGTCAGGATTTTCCCGAAGCATTGATATATGTTCTTTTTCCCTTATTATTTTAAAACCTAAACTTTCAAGGGTCTTAACAACTTTTCTTTTTGGTGCATCTACAGGAAATTTAGGCATTATATCTCAATACCGGTTTCTGTTAAATAAGCTTCAATAACATCATCGTCATTGGAAATTGAGCCCGAACCAAAAGTATCAATATGAAAACGTATAGCTGACTTTACGTCACTTAATGCTTCATCATATGTATCGCCCTGCCCAAGAATAACTCCATCAATTCCGATAGGATATGCAACATATCCGTCTTCGTGTTTTTCAACTACTATTTTAAATTGTTTTGTCATATAGTTTTAAATATAACAATATTTAAGATTTTAGAAAATTCATTAATTTACTGCTGATTTTCATAGATTTTGCCGATTTGGAAAATTATATTGCGTGATAATTTAAAGAATATAATGAATTTCAGGAAGCCTAAAGGCACCAAGGATATATTACCGAAAGATATTTACAAATGGCACTATGCTGAGCGTATCATACGCGAAGTTACCGCATTATATAACTTCTCCGAGGTACGCACACCCACATTTGAATACACCGAGCTATTCAAAAGGGGAGTAGGCTCTGAAACCGATATTGTTGGCAAGGAAATGTACACCTTCGATGACAAAAGCGGCGATTCACTCACGCTCAGGCCCGAAGGCACCGCACCCGTTATGCGGGCTTTTGTTGAAAACTCCATGCTTAACGAGGCACCCCTGCATAAATTGTATTACATAACAAATATGTTCCGCTATGAGCGCCCGCAGGCGGGCCGCTACCGCGAGCATACCCAGTTTGGCGGCGAGATTTTGGGCAGCGATAGCTTCTACACGGATGTTGAGCTCATTCTGCTCGCAAAAGAAGTCTACAACCGCTGCGGTGTGAATAATTTTAAGGTCAAAATAAATTCCATCGGCAAACCCGATGAAAGAAAAGCATACATTGCTTTGCTTAAGGATTACCTCAAAGATAACCTCGCGGATCTATCCGATGACAGCAAGCGCAGATTTGAAACCAACGCGCTCCGCATACTTGATTCCAAAAATCCGGGCGATCGCTCTATCACAAACTCAGCCCCGCAGATACTCGATACTCTTGGCACTGAATCACGCGCGCGCTTTGATAAAGTTGTAAATGAACTCACCAAGCTTTCGGTTAACCTCGAAGTTGATTTCCGCCTCGTACGCGGACTTGATTACTACACCGATACAACATTCGAGTTCGTCTCAGAAGATCTTGGCTCGCAGGATGCACTCGGCGGCGGCGGAAGGTATGACGGCCTTATCGAACAGCTTGGCGGCAAGCCATGCCCGGGGGTTGGATTCGGCAGCGGGCTGGAAAGGGTACTCATCGTGGCAGAAAAGAACGGTTTCACTTTCGGTGAACCGCCTAAACCGCTAATTTATTTTATTTCACTCAACGATGCAGCCCGCGATAAAGCATTTGAGCTCATCACAGCGCTGCGCAAAGCCAATATTGCATGTGAAACCGATATGCTTAACCGCAGCTTCAAAGCGCAAATGCGCGATGCGAACAAATTGGGCGTAAAATTTGTTTACATCCTTGGTGAAGATGAACTAACCAAAGGCAAAGGGCAATTAAAGAATATGACTGACAGCTCACAAAGTGAAGTTGATTTCGATAAAATTCAGGAGGCGATAAGCTGATTGCGTACTAAAAAAGTTAAACCGCCCCCGAAGAAATTTGAATACATCCTTAATATCTCAAAGGAGCATGACGAAGTCAAAAAGAAAGATTACATCTCTTTCCGGTTTCAAACCACAAAGGAATTCTTAACGTTCCAGTATATACTTAAAATGGAAAACCATCAGGAGGATAAGAACCTGTTCTTCAACATACTGGGTTTCAGTGCGCCGGTTGCTGATCTCTCCTCAAGCGGTACCGCGGGATATGAATTCCGGCTGTATGATTACAAGCTCACCGAGTACTGCGTAACCATCGATAAGAAAGATTCCGATAAGACCAAATTCAAAATGGCTGTTCAAAGATCAAAAGCAGAACCCATAAAATTATCAGGCGTATCTAAAAAAAGTTTTATAGAAATTATCTCTGATTATGATTCCTAAATTATTTCAACTGGGGCCGATACCTGTTTACAGCTACGGCTTAATGCTGGGCATTTG
>JBHEKV010000121.1:0-10181 GCA_041859235.1 Ignavibacteria bacterium
GAAATTGAAGGCAAATACGGCAAGTACTACTATAAGAGAATTGATCAGCATCTATCCAGCAATGACCTGAAATCGGAATTGATAGAGCTTACAAAAGGACTAAAAGAAGTAGCAGGTCTTAAAGTAATTGGTCAGGATACGCTGGATGGCTGCAAGCTTCTGTTTGAAAACGGCTGGCTGCTTGTCAGGGCATCAGGTACTGAACCTCTTTTGAGGATTTACACCGAAACAACCGGAGAAAATAAAACCGAAGAAATATTAAATGATATTAAAAAGAAGTTTAAACTATAAGAATGAGAATTAAACTAAATTTATTTCTGGCATTTCTATTTACGTTCGTAAATCTAAGTGTTTTTTCACAAAGCGGTTTGAATGATAAAGATCCAACTTCGAAGAGCAATCCGCTCAAGCAGTTAGACCTGAACATGAATACCAATAAAATGGATCTCCAGAACATGGATATCCTGAAACAGATTGAGCCCACAGCATCGACCAATACTATTTATAATGATCAATTGCTGGAAGGCGCTGTTGATGCCAATAAATATATTGTTGGGCCAAATGATATATTTTCTCTTGGTATATGGGGGGTGGTTAATACTCCCTTGCCGCTTGCAGTCAGCCCGGAAGGTTCTTTGATCATTCCTTCGGTTGGCGAAGTTGCAGTTTCCGGCCTAACTTTATCCGAGGCAAAGAGCAGGGTAATTGCGGCGGTGAGAAAGAGATTCATTTCAGCTGAGATAACATTAACCCTTGTATCGCCCCGCAGGTTTTTGGTTACTGTAACCGGCGTTGGACAGGGAACTTATCCTACGTCGGCGATTATGCGGGCAAGTTCCATTATTGCATTTATTTTCAGTGACAGTTTATCTTTAATGAAATCTGGAACAACTCCGGGAGAAAGATATAATTTCAGTTTTAGGAATATTAAACTGAAACGTAAAAATGGTGAAATTCAAAGAATAGATCTTTATAAATATTACGCAACACAGGATGAAAGATTTAATCCGTTTTTACGCGAAGGTGATGTTATCACTCTTCAAAAATACGATTGGGAAGGAAAATTTATTGCAGTACAGGGTGCAGTACAGTTCCCGGGTGTATTTGAGTTTATATCAGGGGATGACTTAGAAACTGCAATTGAACTTGTTAGGGGGGTGACAAGTGTTGCAAATATGGATAGTATAACGATTTCACGGATGGATAAGTCAGCAACTAAGATGGAAAAAATATACCTAAGTTACGAACATGACAAAAAAGTGTTACTCGAAGCAAATGACAGAGTATATGTGAATGCATTTGCCGAACAAAGGAGAGATTTTAGAGTTTTGGTACTTGGTGAAGTAGTAAGACCCGGCAGTTATCCGATTACGTTAAACACAACTAGACTATCAGATATTATTAACGAGGCTGGTGGTTTGCTTCCTAATTCGTATTTACCGAACTCTGAAATTTACCGTAAATTGGATACGTTTTTTATTCAGACAAAGAACAGGGATACTCTTGAAAATGTTTATACTAGAAGATTAAATGATATAGTATCAAATAAAGAAGAAAAAGAGAGTTTTGATCAGGATCTTCTTTACAAAATAGGAAGGGTAAATGTAGATTTTGAAAAATTATCCGAAGGGGATAATTCGCAAGACATAGTGCTAAAGCATGGTGACATTGTATTTATTGCCGATAATAAAAAGCTGGTATATGTATACGGACAGGTAAACCGACCCGGTTTTGTGCCTTATAGAGAAGGGGCCAACGCACAATATTATGTGGATGCAGCAGGTGGTTATGGTGAAAGAGCTGATGAAGATGAAGTTCGAATCATAAAATTCAAAACGCGTGAGTGGCTTGAGCCCGATGAGGCAACAATTCAATCTAGTGATTTTGTTTATGTACCCAGGGTAATAAAACGTGACTTTGCATACGATATAGATCTAATTTCAAAAGTAGCGGGAGTAATTGTTAGCGTAATAACTTTAACATTGTTGGTAATTCAATCACAAAAATAATTATGATAGACAAAAAGATTAATATTGGAATTATTGGTTGCGGTTATTGGGGACCAAATCTAGTGAGGAATTTTTCAAGCCTTGCAAATTGCACTGTATCGTATTTGTCAGATTCAAAACCAGGCAGACTTGAATTTATAAAAACCGAGTTTCCTGATGTTATGACTACAACAAAATATGAGGAAATTCTGAAGATTCCTGAAATTGACGCCGTCTGTATAGCAACGCCTGTAAAAACGCATAAGAGTATAGCAATTGAAGCACTGAAATCAGGAAAACACGTTTTTGTTGAGAAACCAATGTCCTCCAGTTTAAAGGATGCCGAGGAAATGCATGATGTTTCTAAGAAATATGGACTTAAGCTTGCGGTTGGGCACGTTTTCCAGTTTGCTCCAGCAGTAAGAGCAATTAAAAAGATTATCGATGATGGGGCAATAGGCAAGGTGCTGCACATTACTTCAACTAGAATAAATCTGGGACCACCTCAAACAGAAATTGATGTTATCTGGGATTTAGGGCCGCATGATTTCTCTATTTTGATCCATCTGATTAACGAATATCCTATGGAAGTAACTTCTTCCAATAGTTACTTTGAGTATGGGTTTAGTGTTAATGATCCGCTGAAACTTGTTAATAATTCCGATATTCAATTACGATTTCCCTCGGGAATTACTGCGCATATTCATTTAAGCTGGTTATCTTCAAATAAAACCAGACTAATGCAGATTTTTGGAAGTGAAGGAACTATAGTTTACGATGAAATGCTGGCCCTTGACGGTAAAGTAAAGCTTTATGGTAAAGGATATGATAACCGAATTGGAGCAAAAGAGACGGAAAGTAAAAATCTTAAATATATGTCAGGTGAGATTCACGTTATTCCGCTTGAGCAACATGAGCCTTTGAGAATGGAATGTGAGCATTTTGTTGATGCTATATTAAATAATAATGCATTGATAAATGATTCTTCGATTGGGAAAGATGTTGTTGCTTTGATTGAAAGAGCAAGTTTTTTGTGTCTTTAATAATTATTCTATAAAAAGGAAAAATATTGTCTGATCAAACTCAGGAAAAATTTGAAATGAAAAGTTCTCCATTGACAATAATTGATATTATTTCTATTATTTTAAAGAAGAAAAACAAAATATTAATTTTTGCCGGAATTATCTGTATAACTTCAGTAATATTATATTTTTTTGTGTTTGATGTAATTTATTATTCAAATGCAACAATAAAAAGCTCATCCAAAACAAGCAGTTTGATGAGTGTTCTTGAAACAGGGGGTTTGCCTGATATTGGGGGGCTTGATGATATAGGAATAGGAGGTGGTAAGTCTGCAAAGGAACTGGCATCCTATGAGGAAATATTGAATAGCAGAAGGTGTATCGAGGAGTTAATTGTCAAATTTGGTTTGAAAGAACGGGACGACCATCGATTCATGGAAGATGCGATAAAGGATTTTAAAACTAATAAGATGGTTTTAAATCAATCTAAGTTAGCCGGAATACTGGAAATTGGAGTCTACGATAAAGATCCGGTCTTAGCAAAAGAAATGTTGGAATATCTCTTGAATCAGCTTGATAAGATTAATATAGAAATGAACATCCTTAATGCTAAAAATAATCGGGAATTCATAGAAAAAAGGTATATACAGGCTAAACAGGATTTATCTAGCTCAGAAGATTCTTTAAAATCTTACCAGATGATATACGGAATAGCTCCGGATATGCAGATTAAAGCATCTGCACAATCCGTTTTTACACTTGAAGCAGAGCTTAAGTCCGAGGAAGTCAAATTAGAAGTGATCAAAAAAGTACTAAGCGCTGACCAGCCGGAGGTTAGACTTCAGGAAGCTAAAGTAAATTCCTTAAGAACTAAGATATCTGAAGTACAGAATTCTACCGATCTTAATGACTTCATCAGGCTCGGTAATTCTCCGCAAATTGCATTGAATTACCTTAGGCTTGTTAGAAATGTTGAGATTCAGAATAAGATATTGACATTCATGATACCTGTTTACGAACAATCTAAAATTGAAGAACAGCGGGAAACTCCCACCATTTTAATTTTGGATAAACCGTATATAGCGGAGAAGAAATCAAAACCCAAAAGACTGACCATGGTGGCAATCTTGACTTTGGTTGCACTTGTAATGGGAAGCAGTTTTTATGTCATGAAAGATCGATATTTTAGATATAAAAGTTATTTAAAAAATCACTTAAATAACAATCAATAGTGCTTCTGAAAAGTAAACTTAATTTTTACATTCCGATTTTTATTTTCATCCTAATGATATACAGATCATCGTGGTTTCCTGGAGCCGCGATGCTTTCAGGGAAAGAGATCTTTGTAGTAATTTTTGCAGCTATATTTTTGTTGGTTTTGAATTTTGATTTTGAAAGGTTCTTTAATTATCAATTGTTTAACAAGAATGTACTCAGAACCTTGATGATCTTTGTGGCTATTGCCGCTATAATTTCTATTTTGTTCTATAACGTTCAGGAAATTACAAAATTTAAGAATTTGTTCAGGATATTAGCATACTTATCTACGACTTTTATTTTCTTGTTCGTTTTCCCCAAATTCTTATCTGTTTACAGAATGTATTTAGACAAATTCCTTTTTTTTCTTGCTTATTTTGGACTCATAACTGCTTTATTTGGTTTTATCACAATAAATTCGCATCCGGTAGGGAAATTTCAGGGAATGCTTGTTGCATATATTACACATCCAAATAATACCTCAATTATTTTTACTTTTACAATACCTGCAACCATTTATTTGTATTATTCAACAAAGAACACGGTTACAGATTTTCAATCAAAAATGTATTTGGTGTCAATAATAATCCAAATTTTCGCCCAGTTGTTTACTTTCACCAGAGCAGGTATGATAGCTACTTTTGCCGGCATACTTGTCTTTATGATCTTCAAATATAGATATAAGCTACTTTGGTTCCTTCCTGTAATGGTGCCATTCCCATTCCTGGTATCTGGGTTTTTCAGTGCCAAAGGGACAGGGTCTTTCTTTAGCAGATTATTTTTGCTTGTGCCGGCATATTTTATGATTACTGAAAATAAAATGAGGTTTTTGTGGGGATATGGATTAACGGATGCATTTGTCCAATACCGGCAAAATACAGTCTTATTTAATATTACTGAAAGCAATATTGATGACCCACATAATACATATGTTTCTCTTTTAATAATGTTAGGGTTTGTTTGTACTATTACAATATTGGGATTATTAGGATTCATAATTTTTCAGATTAAGAGAATGTATTCAAAGACAAAAAACGAAAAAGCAAAATATTTTTACATCTTTTCTATATCATTTCTTATATCACTTTTGATTCAGGGTTTGTTTGATTCAGAATTAGTAATTGTGGAATATTATACGATTCAGTTTTTATTGGCTGTTATTGGAATAAATTATATTTTGCTTACTAATAAATCGATCTCTGAAAACAATAGCTTATTGTTTGAATAAATGAGTGATTTAATATCTATTGTGATAAGTACTTACAATGCTGAGGCATATATTGAAGAAACTCTAATTTCTATTCTGGCTCAAACGTACCATAATATTGAATTAGTTGTTGTAGATGATGGCTCATCTGATGGCACGCTCCAAATTCTAGAGAAATACCAAGCTCTAAGAAAAATCACAATAATCAAGAATTCACATACTGGTAACATCGGGCAAAATCTGAATATTGGTATTACTGAATCGAAAGGTAAGTATGTTTGTGTTTGTGGAGCTGATGATGTCTGGAATCCCGATAAATTATCAAAGCAATCTGAGTACTTATCTGTATATGACTGTGTAACATCAAATGCAACAATTATCGATTCGAAAAGTAATATCATCAAAGAAAAATTTAATGAAGCCATTTCCCAAAATAGAGCATTGACACTTGATGAACTTTTGTTTAGCAATTGTATTGTCGCATCATCAGTAATTGTCAAAAAATCGCTGTTATGTGAGTGTGGTTTCTTCGATGAGGAATTCGGTAACCGAGCAGAAGACTATTTTTTATGGTTAAATATTGCATCCAAGTATCCTATTTTCTATATTACTAATTGTTTAGTACGTTATAGGCTTCATAATGAAAATTTATCCAGAAAGAGTTTTGAAGATATTGAACAGCTTTCATTACGAACAATTGATTTAAAAAAAAAGTATTTAAGTTATGGAGGCCAAACAGGTAGTGCTGCAAGAGATGGTATCCTTTATGAGTATTCAAGATTAATAAACTTATGCATTGAAAACGAAAAGCTTGAAAAGGCTTCATTTCATAGTAAGAGTGCCAGTCAGTTTATTATTCGCAAAATTTCAATAAAGTATATGAAATATTTTTTCTTTCCTTTAATAGTCAGAATTTCTGTTTTTTTTAAGAGGAGAACTAGAAATTAAAGAATTATTAAGATCTTTCTCTAAACTTTCAGTATCTTCATTTCTGAATATTTTGACATCAGTTATAAGAGTCAAAATACTTGCGGTTATGATTGGTCCCTCTGGCTTAGGGATTCTTTCGGTTCTTGTCAATTTATCGGCATTGATAGCATCAGTATTTCCAATTGGAAATGTTGGATTGACAACATATATCTCAAGATTAAAAGATGAGGACAATGGGAAAATTGCTTATCTTTTAAAATTCTTCCTTAAACTAAACATTATCTTTATCTTCATTTTTATAATTATTTTAATTCCTTTTTCGTCTTACATTAGTTTTTGGCTTTTCAATCAAGATAATTATCAGCTATACATAGTACTTTTTTTGTTATCCGTACCTTTTTCACTATTATACAGTTTTGTAGATCTCTATTTAAGAGGAATCAGAGCAATAAACGTTTTTGTATCTATATCTAGCATAGGAGCGATTTTAGGCCTAATTTTGTTCGTTCCTTTAGTCTATTTTTGGGGACTAAATGGTGCAATTGTAAGTATTGTAGTTTCATCAATTGTAAATTCCTTTTTGAGTATTTTTATTCTAAAGAATGCAAAACTTTTACCTGATTTCAAGATCACTGAAAGTACCAATAAAAAGGTTAAAACTGATATTATAAAAGTTGGTATAAGTTCTGCCGTAATTCTAATCCTTCAAAATGTGGTTTATCTATTTATTAGAACTAAGATCCTCTCAACTTTGGGAGAAGAAGAAGTGGGTTTATATCAATCTGTTTATGCTGTTTCAAATAGTTATTTTGCAGTATTCTTTTCGTTGATGGGAATTTATAGCATCCCAAGGATTTCTGAATTAAAAGACAACCTGAGTAAAATACATGAGATAAACACAACTCTAAAATTTATGCTATTGTTGTATACTCCTATGATCTTGATTTTTTATGTGTTCAGGTTTCAAATCATTCCATTGTTCTATTCAAATACGTTTCTAAATGCAGAATCGTTATTATTCTATCAATTAATGGGTGATTTTTTTAAGGTATTAAGTTGGGTGTTTGGTCTCTGGCTATTACCAAGCCTTAGAATCAAAGAATGGTTCATTTTCGATTTCATTTTTTACATTGTTTTCTCTACAGCTTTTTATTTGTTAATTACATTTTATAAACCTGATATACTTTTTGCTTCTATTGCTTATTTGATTGCCTATTTTGTACATTTTGTTATTAACTTAGTATATATAGTAACAAGACTTAAATTTGAATTTAGTTCCTCATCTTTAAAATCTTTGACCATTTCTTCACTCGCAATTGTCATATGTTTTTTCGCTTCCCTGTTGTACTATGATATTTCAGTTTATATTTTCATTATTGTATTCACTGTTTGGTTCATTTTCATATTCGATAAGCGTGATTATAAATCTTTTTCTAATGTTGTTAAGAATCGGTTCATGCCTAAATAGTATATCTTACTATTTAGCATAATCTAAGAGGTCCTAATTTTGAACTTGGTCAAAAATCGAAAAGTCATTTCATTTGTATTACCGACTCTCAGTTATGTACCAAATGGAGGGTTCAAGGTAGTTTATGAATACGCGAACAGACTACTGAAACTGGGTTATGAAGTAAACTTGATTCATCCCAATATAACGTATGGTAATCAAAATATAAAAGCATCCAATGGTACTGCTCAATCCATTAAATATTTTAAGCGTAAAATGTTCCGACATAGATTCACAGGGAATTGGTTCCCTATTGATAATAATGTCAAAAATTATTTTGTTCGTGATATCAAAGAAAAATATATTCCAGATTCAGATATTATTGTTGCAACGGGATGGCAAAGCGCTAAGCCAGTTATGTCTTTGAGTGCAAGTAAGGGAATTAAATTCTATTTTATTCAAAGTCTTGAGACATGGGCAGGACCTGAAGAAGAAGTAATTGAGTCATGGAAGTACCCGATGCATAAGATTGTTATCTCAAAATGGTTGCTTGATTATGCGTATTCTATTAATGAAACAGCAGACTATGTCCCTAATGGTCTAGACTATTCTGTGTTTAATATGGATGAAAAACCCGAAAAAAGGAACAATAAGTCTATATTAATGCTTGTAAGTAATAATAAAGTTAAAGGAACTGAATTTGGACTTAAGGTTCTGAATGAAATTAAAACAATTTGTCCTGAAGTTGAATTATTATTGTTTGGAGCCGATTATTTTGAAAAACCATTGCCTGAGGGTGCTAAATTTTATTTGAATCCTTCCCAAAAAGCCTTGAGAAGGTTATATAATAAATCATCCATTTTCTTGAGCCCTTCACTTATCGAGGGATTTCCTTTGCCCCCTGCTGAATCAATGATGTGTGGTTCTGCCTTGGTAGCCTCAGATATAGGAGGTCATAAAGAATATGCAGTTGACGGTAAAAATTCACTATTGTTTCCCCCAATGGATATTAATGGAGCAAGTCAAGCAATTAGGCGTCTAATCGAAGACAACAACATGAGAATTTCATTAGCAAACCAAGGCTATATTGATATTCAGAAATACAATTGGAATGATTCTGTTTGCAAATTATCAGATATTTTTACCGCCAGTTTTACACATTTTTGTAAATAAATATTTTGTTTATTTTGGATATATCAATTATCATAGTAAATTATAATACATATACGTTTCTTCTGAAGTGTTTGCTTTCTATTACTTCATATACAAAAGACCTGAAGTACGAGATAATTGTAGTTGATAACAATTCAACTGATAGGGATATCGAACAATTGAAGATATTGTATCCTGATATTAAACTTATTTTGAATAATGAAAATAATGGGTTCGGGGATGGTTGCAATATCGGCGCAGCATCCGCTGAAGGCAAATTCTTACTTTTTATCAATCCTGATGTCGAGTTTGCCTGTAATGTAAATTTCGCCATGTTTAAGTTAATGGAAAGTGATTCTAATATCGCGGTAAGTTCTCCTATATATTTCGAGGATGATGGTAGCGTGACTTTCAGCTTTAATAAATTTCCAGGCTATGAATGGAATGTCGCAGAGGCTTTTGCTAATGTTGTATACAGAATAAAGACAAAAATTACCGGACAGGAACATGACTACAAGGATAAAGTATTTGAAGTTGATTGGGTTATGGGCTCATACATGTTTATTAGACATGATGTTTTTAAAAAGGTAAATGGATTTGATAATATTTTTTTTCTTTACTATGAAGATATTGACCTGCAATACAGAATTAAGAAACTGGGGTACAGGATAGTTTATAATGGGTTTGAGCATATTAGCCATTTCAAACGGAGCAGTGTCAGGTCTATTGAGGGTGAGAATCTATTCTATTATCAAATGACCAGAAGTAACTTAATTTACTGCTATAAGCATTTTGGTTTTATGAAAAGGAATTTGATCAGGGGAATACATATAAGCGGCATTGTTATGAGAGTGTTAGGGTTATTATTTCGAAGAGATTTTAAGAACTGTAGACGACAGAAGTTTCATCAATACCTTGTGAAATTAAAACAATATATGTTTACCAGGGAAATAGATGTCTTTGGTAATGTATAAATTATGTGGATAAATTTTATTTACTTTGAACTATTTTAATGAAAAATGGAGAAACCGCAAAGAAAAAAATTGCTCTTCATAATTCATTCATCTGCCCCTTCTGGAGGTGCTGAAGATGATATAGAATATCTATTGAAAAGGTTGAGAGTGAACGGAAATTATATCATTGATGGGTTACTTCCAGAAGGTCCAAGACGAAGTACA
>JBHEKV010000164.1:0-4008 GCA_041859235.1 Ignavibacteria bacterium
CGCCAAAACAACGCACCTTCGGGGCTACCAGAATTATCTGCTGGAAGTAAAAGGCACACAGTGGAGCTTCAACACTCTGGCGCAGACCGAAGAGGATATTGTTGGCAAATCAGGCAGGGGTTTTGCATACCGTTTCTACAACGCGTATGTAAAAGGGTCAAACCTGTTTGGTGTTCTTGATGTGAAGCTTGGAAGGCAGAATATTTTTGCCGGAACAGGAAAGGGAACACTTGACGGATTATTCCTGAAAGTGAAAACCGGGAAAAATAAAGAATATCAGTTCAGTGTATATGGAGGCGCCCTCGCTCCGTATACGTATGAATTCAAAGAATACCCCGAGATCAAAAAGAATTATCATTTCGGGGGAATGTTCAGCTACTATGGCGTAAAGGACCTCATGGCTTCTTTGAGTTACTCCAACAAAAGAAGAACACCTGAATCCTATACTACATTCCGTGCTGATAGTGTTTACAACCTTGTTGAAAGGACTATTACTTTTGACGGACCGGCTGAACAGCTTGTTGGTCTCGACCTGAATTATACTTATTTGATGAAGCATAATTTTTATGCCAAAGCTTATTTTGATATAACTCAGAAGAAATTATACCGAGCTGAGGCGAACGTAAGAGTTCAGCTCAATCCTGAGCTCCGCGGTTTTGCTGAATATGTTTACAGGGAACCCCATTATAATTACAACAGTATTTTCTGGGTATTCAATTACAGTAAAAACCAGGAAGTATCCGGCGGTCTTGATTACACGTTAAAAAATGGTATCAATATTTACGGCAAGGCTGGGGTTGTTTTTTACGAAAAGAACGATGTACTGTATCTGACAAGCCCGACTTCAGGTAAGTCAACTTCTATAAAGATACAGGCAGGATTCTCTCATCCCAATTACGGCATTAACTTAACACGTTATATGGGATATTCCGGAGAGTCTGACGGTGTATCAGCGTATATTCAGAAAGATATTTACAAGAATATGATCTCCGGTTCAGCTTCGGTCAATTACTCAAATTATAAACTGGGCGATTACGAAGTAGATAAGGTCAATGCATTCAGCGGACAGCTTGGTATTACTTACAGGCCAATGCCGCAGTTCAGCGTTGATATTCAGGGACAGTTTTTAATTAACAGGATCTATAAATCAGATGCCAGGATCCTTGCCGGATTCAGTTACTGGCTGTTTAAGAAATTATAAAAGGAAATAGTGAAATGAAAATAACTAAACTATATATATTTCTTATTGCCGGCCTGATAATCTTCCTGAGCTCAACTGCTTACCTGGTAAAAGATTCTGCAAGCCTCAATAAGAATTCAGTAACAAAAGTATTTTCAGATGTTAAAAACGAAGCTGTTAGATACGATAACAGCAAGATAATTAAATTTGATCACAAGCTCCACGTTAAAGATGCCGGCATAAAATGCGAAGATTGCCATACAGGAGCCGCAGGCAGTGTTAATGCTAAAGATAACCTGAACCCTAAGAAAGCCAACTGTACCGGCTGCCACGATGTAAATGATCAGAAAACTTGTAACCTGTGTCACTATGACGGTGTTTACAAGAAGCTTAAAACCAATAAAACCGAGCTTATATTTTCACACAAGCAGCATATTGAATCCGAAAAGAAACAGTGTGTTGATTGCCACACAGGACTTGATAATGTAAAGTATTCAAAAGAAGTAGTCTTTTCAGGAATTCCCAACATGGAAAGCTGCTACAGCTGCCACAATACTCAAAAAGCTTCAGGCAACTGCGAAAGCTGTCACAGTAACTTAACCAATTTAACGCCGTCAAATCACCGCAGCCCCAACTTCTTAAATGAACACAAGGTTGGTGATATGACAAGCGGCAAGAATAACTGTATGATGTGCCACAGCGATAACTTATGCCAGGCATGCCACTCACCGGTTGGGTTTAATGGCAATAATACCAAACAGGGATTCTACGCTCCATACTATACAAAAGAAACGGGCGTAAGAACTGACAGAACTGCTTTACAGAAGCTTACTACAGCTCACAGCCTGAATTATAAGTTTACCCACGGACTTGATGCTAATCAAAAGAGCTTTGAATGCAAAACCTGCCATGAACAAAGCACATTCTGTGCTGAGTGCCACCAGAACGGCGGCGAGTTAGTGACAGGCATAACGCCAACTTCTCACCAGGTTGCAGGCTTTACTACATTTGGTGTAAATACCGGCGGCGGCCTGCATTCAGATCTTGCGAAGAAGGATATTGAGTCATGCGCTTCATGCCACGATGTTGAAGGAAGGGATCCGGCTTGCGTTAAATGCCATTTTGATAACGATGGAGTTAAAGGTACTAACCCCAAGACGCATGAAACAGGTTTTATGAGAGATGAAAAAGGAATATGGCACGATACCGAAGGCGCAAACTGCTATAGCTGTCACACAGATGCTAATGCAAAACCAACCGGCGTTGCAGGCAGGGGATTCTGCGGTTATTGCCATAGTAATGATAACGATAAATTCAGGAAATAAAAAAATTAATTCTACATGTAATGAAAAAGATAATATTGTTTTACGGATTATTCATTGCTTTACTCGTATCTCTTTTGATCTCACAGGGATGCAGTGAACTGGATAATAGCGTAACTCTGGCACCTGAGATCAGGTCTCATGCGGCAGGATGGAGCAATCCTACAAGCAGTAATTTCCACGGGCTCTATATTGCGGCCAATAAGTGGAACCTTGGCGCTTGTAAAACCTGTCATGGCGGAGATTACTCTGGGGGTACATCAGGCTCAAGCTGCTTAGGATGCCACTCTAACAGCAACGGACCCGAAAACTGCAGAACATGCCACGGCAATACCGAGCATGCAAATCCGCCAAGCGCATTGAACGGAGATACATCCGTATCTTCATTGGGCGTTGGTGTTCACATGAGCCACCGCTATTCTGTTTACGGCGCGGCCTTAAGCTGTGAAGATTGCCACAGGGATATTAACGGGTTTGATGATCCCAATCATATCGGACCTGATCCTGACGGTATCGCTGAAATAGTTTTCGGTACTCGCGCTCATGATACACTGGGCGGTCCCATAAGACCTAATCCCACATGGGACAGGAATACAGCGACGTGCTCAAGTGTATACTGCCACGGTACATTTAAAGAAGGAAATGCTGACGCGGTTGGTGTATGGACGAGCCCGGGAAGCGTTGTTTGCGGTACTTGCCACGGCGATCCGGGAACAGGGAATCCGACACCACGGGTAAACGGTGTATTCACAGAGCCGCATTATTCGTTTATGACAAGCACTACCTGCTACGTTTGCCACAGCTCAGTTATGAACGGGCAGGGGCAGATAATTGATAAGGAACTGCACATAAACGGCGAAGTGAATTATTAAGTACTGGTTGAATTTCTTAGATTAAAAAAGCGGACTTGGTCTCACCCTTTTATGAGGGGGAGTCCCCGAAGGGGCAGGGGGTCCGTGAACTGATCTTGCATCCATCACAGGTGCAGAATACAGGATGTACCAGATGAATGCATAACTTGCTATATACTACATAGATAACGGGGTGATCCTTCCAGAGGGGTCACCCTGTTTGTTTAAAGAAATTAACCCCAAAAGGCCTTTATTAAGTTAGTGAGAATATGTAAATTTGGAAGTATCCAAGAACATGATATAGTAAGGACTATAACTAATGTCCCTTGAAATTGTGCACAATACAATTGGAAAATGTGTAAACGACTTCAAAAACAATGAACGGCATTACTTAGCCTTGGATTATTCCGAATCTAAGGCAAGGCTTGAGTTCATTGATAAATTATTTAATTCCCCTGGGCGGGATGTTAACCAAGAGCAAGAAACAAACAGGCTGGTTTATGAGCTATATGGATTGACTGAAGAAGAAATAAAGATTGTGGAGGGGGAGTAAAATTGATAAATAAGCAAAACAATTACGCATTTATTGATGGTCAAAATCTGAATTTAGGTATCCGCGAACTTGGCTGGAAACTAGATTTAAGAAAATTCAGAA
>JBHEKV010000185.1:0-5709 GCA_041859235.1 Ignavibacteria bacterium
CCTGTATTTCTTGCTGACCAGCTGGAACCGCCATTATTGGTATATAATAACATATCATTCTGTCCGCCCGCAAAACCTGTCAGATCATTCAGCATATAAATACCATGAAAATCGCTTGCGGTATTTGTTGTTTGTGGATTAAAATTAACACCGCTGTTAACCGTTGAAGTTATAACGCCTCCATCACCAACAATCCACGCCTTTGTTCCGTTTGCTGCTGAACCCCTGTACCTTACGGTTCCGGTACCGGCTGTGCTCCAGTTTATTCCGTTATTTGTTGAGCGTATTATAACTCCATCAACTCCTGCGGCATAAACCATGTTATTTGCACCGAAAGATACTGTTCTTAAATTATTGGTTACTCCGCTTGTTTGCTGTACCCATGAGGTTCCGCCGTTGGTTGACCTGTATATTCTTCCGTTATCGCCAACAATTATTCCCGTTGAAGCATTCAGGAATGCTACATCATGAAGATCTTCATTTGTAATTCCGTTTATTGCCTGCCATACTGTTCCGCTGTTGGTTGTGTACCTTATTGTTCCGGCATCTCCTACTGTGAATCCTTTCAGATTATCAACAAACCACACAGCATGCAGGGTGTTTGTGGTGCCGCTTGTCTGTGATACCCAGTTTTGCGCGTTTGCTGTCCTTACTGCTGAAACAATTGCAAGCAGCAAAATTACAAATCTTATCAAGTTTCTTAATTTAATTCCGTTTTTCATTTCTTTATCCCCCGATTTTTTTTTGTTTGTATTTATTTATGTTTTCTATTTTATTCTTTTGTTTTTTATTCTATCAACCAGCTGTATGTTTTATTTCTGAAACAGAATCTTGCGGCCGGAGATCTGTAGTTGTGTTTTCTGCAGCGGCCTTTGATTGTAAAAAAGATCTGCTTTTTCTGTTATTGGTACTTACAAGTAACCCTTTGCTGTAAACCCATATGTATGTTCCTGATCCGTTAAACAATTTGTCATCCCATTTTACGATATTCATTGTATTATCCCTTCTGTCTTTTTCAGTTTCCCGTTTCCCGTTATCAGTCTGCGATACCATCTTTGTTATCATCAATAAATGCCTTTTTGAAAGAAGCTTTGATATTGTTATCTATGATATCTGCATTCTGCGGCAAATTTGGATTCAATACTGCTGCACCGTTCATGAACCATCCGGTCTTATTGAAGAGTATCGTTAAGTTCTGGTTCTTCAGTTTGATATTACTTGCTGAATTGAAATTGATAACTATATCCATTGATCTTTTTGATTTGTACACAAATGCTGAGCCGTTATATGTACCTTTTATGATAAATGAAAATCTCTGATTATCCCCAGAGCCTTCTTTGAACTCGGGGTCCGGGATCTGCTGTCCGTCTTCGGCTTTGTGTACCTGGAATTTTGCTTTTGTGTAAATATCTCTCACAACATACCCGTTCATTATTTCCCGCAGGTTTCCGTTCAGATCAAGATTAACAACGTAGGGACCCGTATGATGCAGCTGATTCAAACCATCTCTTTCTCTTTCGTACTGGATATCTGTTATCAATGCCTTGGCTTCAGTTATAACAACAACATCAACCTGATTATCCGAAGCGTTATCATCCGCTTTTATGTTTACGCTAAGTTCTGTAGCTCCGCTTGGAATAACTATATCGCCCCCGATATCACACCCGGTTACTAAAAAAGGAAGAATATTGAATATTGCCGCTGTTAATATGATCCTGATTGATCTGTTTAATGTTTTCATCTTATATTGATTTGAATGATTAATATTATTTATTTTATTTTTTTTGTAACTGAGTATTCACCTGTTATAACAGAGCAGTAGTATGAACCTGCTGAAAACTTCGAGCTGTTCCATTTCACTTCATGCTCACCGGTGCCAAAACTGCTTCTGGCAAGTTCATCAACAGTATTTCCTTTACTGTCATATATCTTGATATTTACAAAACCCGGCTTCGATAACTTGAAAGTTATAACATTCAGTCCTGATTGAGTATTGTAATAATCGGAAGCAGGGGTAAAATCTGAATTATCATTTGTGCCGGTTACTTGCTTAGCCTGCAAATCCTTGTATGATCCCATTGTTCCTGTTCCGTTTGTTTCATATGAAGGCAAAGCCCATTTCACATCCTTCACTGATTGAGAATTTGACGATACTATGCCAAATACTGTAAAAAGTAAAATCATTGTTAACCTAATTTCAATCTTCATTATTTTTTCCCTTTTTCGACAGTTTTTGCAGTTTTTCTTTGTTGCAAATATTGCCGTATGTTTAACTACGGCAATAATAGCAGTTATTTTTCCGTTTGTCAAGTGCTATTTTTCTAGTAATTTTCGGTAGGTACAGATATTATGCTGATTTTAAATGCTTTAGGCGCCAAAAAGAATTTTCATTTTTATTAGTAGTTTTAATGTACTACTCACACAATTTATTATGGATTTTTTAAGAAATATTGAAAAGCTATTTTTGCAGATTCAATGATACCCGCAAAAAAAAATAAGCTCATAGGCAGTCTGTTCGCTTTTTACCACAAAAGGCTATTGAAAAAGCATTTTTATGCTATTCACCTTACTGGTGAAAATAATTTTTCAGGTATTGATAGTGCACTGCCTGTTATTCTTTACGCAAACCATTCGAACTGGTGGGATGGATTCATAGCTTATTACCTTACAAACCGGCTGCTTAAAAAAGATGACTACCTTATGATGGATATAAAACAGATGAAGAAGTATTTTTTCTTTAAATATATCGGCGTGTTTTCGGTTGATCGTAATGTACCCGCTGAAGCAGTCAGATCTATCAACTATGCTGCGGAGCTGCTTAAGGGTTCAGCCAGGTATTTATGGATCTTTCCGCAGGGTGATATGACGCCGCAGGATAGGCGTCCATTGAAATTTTTTTCAGGCATTACTAAGCTTGCCGAAAAAACAGGAAATGCCGGCATTCTTCCCGTATGCATAAGGTATGAATACCTGATGGAGCAGCGGCCGGAAGTATTTATTTCGATCGGTAAACCGGAATTGTTCACGGGTAGATCAGAGGGTGATTTTACAGAACAATTAAGATCAACGCTTGAGGCACAATTAAACAAATTGCGCGATGATGTTACCGCAGGAAATCTTATAGACTTTAAAACTGTTTTCCGCGGAAAAGACTCCCGCAACAAAACATTTGATTAAACAAACATCTGTATAGCTCCCCTCCGGGCTGGAAGCCTTGATTTTAAGTGAGGGTTAGGGTGGAGTAAAACTGCTTTACTACAACATATTAATTACCGCAATACTCTTTGTACTGATGCTTATCTGCATATGGAATCTCTATATCCTCCGCAGAAAAAATTACCCGAAAATTCCGGATAACGATCTGCCCTTCGTTTCTGTTCTTATTCCCGCACGGAACGAAGAGCACAACATTTCGCAAATTGTCAATTCACTACTTGTGCAGGATTACCCTTCTTACGAAGTTATTGTGCTGAATGATAGTTCCGAAGATAAAACCGGCGAGTTACTGCTGGAGATTCAAAGGTCACACTCTGAATTAAAAATTATAAACGGCAAGCCTCTTGAAAAAGGGTGGACGGGAAAGTGCTTTGCATGCAAACAGCTTTATGAAACATCAAAAGGAGAATACATTTTATTCACAGATGCCGATACCCTGCACAATAAAAATTCACTGCGTGATTCGATTACAATAGCGCTGAACAGAAATGCTGATATGGTAACTCTATTTCCTAAGATGACTATGATCAGCTTCGCGGAAAAACTTATTATGCCAATGTTATGGTTCACGGTAATGCTGCTCTTGCCGTTCTACTTTGTGGATAAAAAAGGGTTTGTCAAATTTTCTATTGGTATTGGTCCGTTTATGCTTTTTAAAAGGTCAGCTTATGCCGCAATTGGCGGCCATGATTCCGTAAAAAACGCAATTGTCGAAGACGTATGGATGGCCAGAAAGATCAAAAAGCACGGTATGCAGCTTATAGTTGAAGATGGCCAGAATATGTTAAGCGTAAGGATGTACCGCAATTTTGGTGAGATATGGAATGGCTTTTCCAAGAACATTTTTGCAGGATTCGAATTCTCCTCAATTGCTCTGTTTTCCGTGAATTTGCTCTATTTTTTGCTGTTTTTTATTCCTTTTTTGTTATTTTTTATTCAGCTATCTTTACAATTCAGCTTGAATTTACTGCTGATTTTGACCGGAATTCAGGTGTTTTTGTTGTATTTCACCCGGGCTATAATATCGGCAAGATTCAAACTTGGATTCGTTTCAACACTTCTGCATCCCGTTGGCGCACTATCTGTACCGGTAATAGCTATGAATTCATGGCGGTGGATAAAATCCGGTGCCGGCGCAAAATGGAAAGGCCGCGTTTACAATCCCGCGGAAGAAACTAAATAACACATTTAAGTCATTTAAATTTTTATATGAAAAGTATTATACTCTTTTTCTCTGTTTTAGTATTAAGCTTAACAGCTTTAAGATCAGAGACTGTATCATTTACAATGTCAGCCGAAGTTGAACGCAACACTTCAATAGGGCTGGAAAAGGATTTTGTCGCAAACTATATTAAGGACCTTCAGATCTATCCGAAATTTTTTCCTAACATAGTTAGCGTTAGTAAATTAAACGATAAAGAAAGCGAATGGCTTTACAGAGTAGAAGCTCCGCTTGCAACTCCCTACAATTTAACGTTTATTCTCGAAGATAAAAGCTCCGGCGATACTTTGCTTTTTGAATCAAAAGACAAAACCAACGATTATCTTTTCTGCCAGGGCATACTTAGCCAGCCCGTTGAAAAGAAAACCAAAATTGTTTTCCTTTTTAAAATTTCAATGACACGCGAAAAGGCAAGTGATATTCATTTCCTTGCAGGTGTGCTGGGCGAAAAATTCCTGAGCGAACAGATGAAAGATAAGCTGGAAGGCGACCTTGAAACCTTTATATCAAAAGCTACAAAAGATATGTACATTGCAAACAGAACTTCAGGAAAATAATACTTCAGCAGGACCATTTTTAAAAGTACTTACGGGGATTTTGATTATAATGTTTCCCGTTGGATTTATAATTATGTTCACTGATCTTGGCAGCCAATATCTGTGGACAACTACAATCTTTCTCGGGCTCCAGGCACTTATAACCTTCATCATCCTATCCAAACTTGCAGATCTGCTATCCGTTGTTATCACAACTGCGGTAATTTTTATGGCTTCGTGGTTTATTGAATACTGGGGTGTTACCACGGGATTCCCGTTTGGCAACTACCGCTACAGCGGAATACTTGCACCGCATATTGGCGGCGTACCGCTTGCCATACTGTTCGCATGGTTCACGCTGGCCGCCTGTTCACTCCTTACCGCAAGGTTCCTGCTTAAGGGCAGCTCTGAAGTTTCGGCTGTTTCTATTGCTTCGGTGTTCATTCTTGCTACAGATATACTGCTTGAACCGTTTGCGGCATTTGTAAATAAATTCTGGTTATGGAGCGATTCCGCAATACCCATGCAGAATTTCGTAAGCTGGTATGCAATAGGGCTTTTGTTTATTTTCACTTTTTCGCAGCTCATAAAGTGGCATAAAAGTTCAGATCATAATTCTTTGCTTTATAAAATACCGGTTTTAATTCTGCTGATAAATATTGTTAATTTTTCTGTGGTAAACATATTTAACAATTATGTTACGATAACTGTTTTTGGACTGCTGCATTTTGTGAT
>JBHEKV010000208.1:0-6745 GCA_041859235.1 Ignavibacteria bacterium
TTTACGGATTATAATAAATCGGCACGCACCAGTGATTCCCCGCGACCCAATCGCTGTTTGGCAATTCAACATCATGCTTTAAGATTCGGTGGCACTGCTCATCGTAAACCTTGCCGGTTGATTTCTCTATTGGGTCAAACACTATATACTTGTAATACCCCGATATCATCCCAGCAGGCAGTTTAACGCGATTGCTGTACTGCGGGTCAAGCGTTAGGGCATAATCATTTTTAAAATCAATTATATCCTTCAGCCTGTCAGTTTCAATTGCGCCGATTGCCGCCTGGAATTCCGTCATCCTGTAGTTAAGTCCGCGCACAACATAATCAAACTTGCCGTAGTTGCGGAATTTCTTCGCATGTTCTATCACATCGTTGTGTTTTGATACAAGCATACCGCCCTCGCCTGTTGTGACGGTTTTGGTGGCGTAAAATGAATAAAATCCCGCATCACCCCATTCACCCGGATTCTTGCCGTTCCACGATGCGCCGGCGGCATGCGCGCAATCTTCAAGCAAAATGATATTGTTTGCTTTACAATATGCGGCGATTTTTTCTATTTCGAATGCTAAATGTCCGCCTATATGCACCACCCATATTGCGGCGGGTTTATATTTTTCCGCTTTGGCTTTCATGTCATCAAAGCTCATGCACAGATCAAGCTTATTGCAGTCTACAAACTGCACTTCGGCTCCCGCCTGCAGCGTTGCCAGCGGAGTTGCCATGAATGTATTGCTTGGACACAGCACAGTTTTACCCTTCAGATTGTAGAAATCCAAAGCTGCAAGTGCAGCGCCTGCCCAGCTTGAAAATGCAACTGAGCCGAGTTTATTCATTTCAGCCCACTTGTTTTCAAACAGCTCCGTGTAATAACCCTCTGTCCATTTATTTGATGCAACTATCTTATCGAATGCCTCATGCACCTTCGGCAAATCTCTTTTATCAAACCCTATTGAAAAATTCATATTATATAATTATTGTTTTTGGAAACAATTACATTTCGCTCCTTAGTAGCTAAAACTACTTTCCAGTCACTATTGTTCATTGTTGAGCCACGCTTTCTGTGGCGAAACCTTACTCCGAAGGAGGAAGGTTCATTGTATTTTCACCCAATCAGCTCTTCACTCGGATCAAAATAATGATTGTAATAGACCTTCTGTTTCGGGTCCCTAATTTCCTTTGATTCAAGCTTACCCCATATTTCCGCAGCGGAGCTGCTTATGGAGTGTCTAACCGTAAATCCAAGCTCACTCTGTATTTTTTTAAAAGACACCCTGTAATCGCGGGCATCAACGCTTTCGCCTTCAATGTTCACGGGGATATCTTTACCGCTAGCTTCCTTAATTCCCTTGGCAACCAGATTCGCTACATCTGCAATAATATAATTCTGTTCCTCTGAGCCTACGTTATAGATCCTTCCGGCTGATTGCTCAAGCTGGAGTACTTTTAAGTATGCCTCTGCCGCATCCGGCAGCGAGAGCAGCGGCCGCCACTGGTTACCGCCAAATACATTTATCCTGCCTTCGGTGAAGGCTGTCATGGTCATAGTATTAACCACAAGATCAAAACGCATACGGGGAGACCAGCCGTATAATGTTGACATCCGCATAATAACAGGCTTAAAATTCCCGTCTGCGATTCCCATAATGCTTTCTTCGCTGGATATTTTTGTTTTTGCGTACAGGCTCACCGGATTCAGGGGAGCCTCTTCGTTAAGTATATCACTGCCAACGCCGTATACACTGCATGTAGATGCATATATGAACTTGCTCACTCCCGCAAGCTTCGCAGATGATGCCACAACCTGCGCGGCAAGAAAATTAGTTTCAACCGTCTGCTCGGGTCTTGCTTTGCTGGCGGGATCACCCACAACAGCGGCAAGCAATATAACACTGCCTGAGTCACGGATGGCAAGATTTACGGTTTCAATATTCCGTATATCGCCTTCAATTATCTCAACTCTTTTATCGCCTGTATATTTTTCCACTGAACGCTTGCCGTATATAAAGCTGTCCAGTATCCTTACGGAATATCCTTCATGCAGAAGTCTGTCTGTCAATACAGACCCAAGATATCCCGCTCCGCCAATTACCAATACTTTATTCATTTTTTATCATGCCCGCCTGTTAGCTGCAGGTTGGTATCTCAATTGTTAATTTACAAACATTCACCCGGAAAATAACCGGCGTTGTAAAAAATTTGTTTTATCATTTCGCTCCTACCCCCTCGGGGCTCCTTCGGAGCGGAGCTCTGAAAATTAAACGGAATCATATTCTACAAACATTACGCTCCAAACGGAGCTGAAATTAATTAATAACTTATGTAAACTGCTATTTGATATTTGTTATATGTTATTTGAGAACCGTCTTCACATATTTTTCCATCGCTTCGCGGTATGTGTACTTCGGCTTCCAGCCAAGCATGCGCTCAGCTTTTTCACTCGAAATAAATCTTCCTTTATAGTTGCCCTTGCGGTCTTCAATGAACTTAACCTTTGCTTTTATGCCAAGTATCTCCTCAAGTGTTGTAACTATATCAATTACTTTTATTACTTCCCTGCCGTTAATGTTGAATATCTGGTTCTCACCTTCGGCACTTAAACAGCTAACATTGCCTTCGGCAAGATCTCGCACGTAGATAAACTGCCGGGTCTGACTTCCTGTACCATGAATGGTAATTTCTTCGCCTTTCAATATCTTATCTATGAATATCGGCGTAACGGTTGCCGCTCTTGCGCGCTCACCAAACGGTATGCCGTAGCGCATAATGGTATAATTTACTCCGTAAAGATTTTTGTAATTCTTACAGAACATCTCTGCGGCAATCTTTGACGATGTATATAAATGGTCCGGATTCTGCGCGTATATGGTTTCTTCGGTGATCTGCGTATCCTCATCACCTTCAACGCTGCCGTAGATCCACTCAGTGGATGAAAGCAATACGCGCCCGATATAATTCTCCCGCGCGGCTTCCAGCACATTAATTGTGGAGTTTGATGTATTCAGGTTTGATACTATTGGTTCATTGAAGAAAATATTCACATTAGCCTGTGCTGCCATGTGGTATATGGCGTCAAAACCTTTTGAAGCGCTTTTGAATTTTGTGGTATCGTTAACATCACCTATTATATGTTCGCATTTCTGCCCGTAAACGGGCGCTTCAAGGTCATAAATAACAACTTCGAGACCCTGTTCCATCAGCACATCAACAACATGCGAGCCTATGAATCCCGCCCCGCCTGTAACCAGTATTTTCATTTAATTGCCGTGATTTTTAATTTACAAGCGCTAAAATAGCCATATCTTGAGGCATTTGAAATATAATTATTTTCGGGAAACTCATGTTCGACTCCTATGGAGTCGATATCCTTCAACCAATCTATTTTATAAATGTATGACTCCTGACGGAGTCAGCTTCGTGAATTCATTATTTATTCCCGCTGTTCTCAATCCGCATCGTGATCCGATTTTGAATCTCATCCCCAGTTCACAAGTTAGATTCTTTTTGACCGCAGAGCGGTCGCATATTTATAGATAGAATGTTAAAAATATTTTGACCCCATAGGGGTCACACATCCTTAACACTCTTTGCGTCCTTAGTGCTCTTGGCGGTTTATGCTTCTATGATGCCATACACTTTTTAAAATTCTTTATATAATCCCCGGCAAGCGATGCCATCGAAAATTTCTTCAAGGCATTTTCTGTAATTCCCACGGAAAGCTTATCAATAATTGCGGGATTATTTATTATCTCTTCCATTTTGGCGGCAAGCCCGGCTGCAGTATTATCAAATATCATGCTGTCCCTGCCATCTGTAACATATTCCCTGAAGCCTGCAAGATCACTGCATATTGCCGGCACTCCTTCGCTGTAACCTATCAGCAGCGGACCGCATTGTGTAACCTGCCTGTAAGGCAGTATCAATACATCGTTGTCAGAATATATGCCGTGGATCTTCCTGTAATCAATAAATTCATCATGTATGCTTGCGTTAACAATGTTACGTATCTTATCAAGTATTGCTTCGGGGTTATACTTTAGCCTGCCGTAAATGTTCAGTTCAAAATCCATTCCTTTGTTTTGCAGAATTTCGGCTGCTTCAAGCAGGGTTTCAATTCCTTTGTACCGCTCAACCGACCCGAAGAAAAAGAACCGTACTTTACGCCCGGCGATATTTCCTGCTGCCGGTTTTTCTGCCGGCTCACCGGTTTCTTTGTAATAGTTTATTATTGGCAGGCGGAATACAGGCGGGTAAAAACCGTGCTGACGGTTAAATATCTCTGATTGCGTTTGGCTTGCTGCGCAGATCTTTTTCAGGGCAAGCTTCATTGTCATTCTTACAGAAAACATTCCGTGCCTGTCCTTACTTTCGGGATGCAGGTCAACATCATGCATCACCACAAGGAATCTCTTCAGCAGGATACCCGCAAGAAGCACCTGGTAAACCGTCATAGTGTTGAACCAAACAACATCGGGCTTCATTTTCCTGATGCGCAACAGAAAAAATATTTCACTTATGAAACTAAGCGGATTGCGGAAGCGCCTGCGCTGAACAAATTCCGCACTGAACTTTTTACACCAACGGTCAATTTCAATTGTCGCTTCCTTTGCCTGCAGGAAAACTATAAGCTCAATATGTTTTTTAAGCTCCTGCACAACTGTATAGCTGTGGTCTATATAGCTTTCTGAAGTTAAGTATACTACTTTCAATTATACCGCTTTCAATTTGATATTTTAGTTAACCACACCGAATAATTCAGAAATTTCTTCAGCCCTAAGGGTGTTCATGCAAGTTACTGCTTTATCGCAGGTATTTAAATAGCAGCATAAACAATCTACTTTATCTGAATAGATCACTTTGCCATTCCCAAAAACATCAAGCTCTGTGTTTGAAGTAGGCCCGGCAATAACCACCGTATACTTACCAAGAGCGGTTGCAATGTGAAAGCAAAGTGAATCAGAAGTAAATACTTCCTGCGCAAGCGAAACAATGCAGATAAAATCCTCCATCGGGTTATCTGTTCCAAAAAAAATAATATTTTCCCTGTTAAGCAGCTTCAGGTTGGCGGAAATATTATTGTAAAAATCTACATCTTCATCACCCGCCACGATTCCAACAGCTGTTTCGGGGTGTTTCCCGCTTAAAATATCTGTAAGCAGGGTGTAACCTTCCTGAGTCCATTTTTTATACTGCCAGCGGTTCCCGCCTCCTAAGTTTATTAATATCAGTTTATTGTACGGCGTAAGTCCGTACTTTTCGCTCAATTCTGCGGCGCGTTTTCTTTTTTCGGGGGGAAGAAAAATGTAGGGTTCAGAGTTTTCGTAATTCAGGCCGCATATCTCATGGATAATTTCGTGATAAGTTTTAAGATTACGTTTCTTTACGGTATCGTTAATTCCCATCAGGTACCATTCATTTGCGGCGCTGTTCAGCGGGTATGGTTTGCCGCTGACAATGTAGTAGCCGTACGTTTGTTTGGCTGTTATCCTGTTCATAATTTCGCAGCTCTCAGAGCCGCTATCAAGATTTACAGCAATATCAAAAGTATCATTATAAACATGTTCCAGTTCATCTGATGTAAAGTATATCTCATCTATCATATCGTTATCCTTCAAAACATCATATGAACGTTCCTTTGTTATCCACGTTATATTTGATTCGGGATATTTTTCTTTAAGGCTTGGCAGAATTGATGTTGTGCGCAGCACGTCACCAACCGCATCCAGTTTTATAATGATGATCCGTTTTTCCCCTTCGGTATTTGTATGCTCATCTGCAGGCGGGATTTCAGGATAAGGTTCTGTAATTCTGTTGTCTCTTTCGTAATATTCACAGCTGCCGCAGAAGACACCATGCTCTTTATTCGGCTTGCACGGTCTGTCTCCGTAAAAGTGGATACAATCGAAATGTATTACAGGAAGCTCTATCATTAATATTAAAATTGTTCTGATGCTAAAAGGAATTCAGCAGCATTAACAAGGCTACCGCGGGTGATAAATCGCCGGCGCAGAAAACGGGTATCTATACTATATATTTTTTGTCTCTTCTACAATAAATGTCGGGCGTTTGCGTGTCGCGTCAAAATTACGCCACAGGTATTCACCCACTATACCAATGCTCAGCAGTATCAATCCCCCTGTTACAAAAATAGCGGCAATAAGCGCCGGAATGCCAAACAGCGGAGCGTCGAGCAGTATTTTGCGCAGAATAATATACAATGCAAGCAGGAATGCAGGGACCCATGTAAGCATTCCGATAAATGACGCTATCCTTAGCGGACGGGCTGAAAATCCGAAGAATGTATCAAACGCAAGTTTAAGCCTTTTGAAAAATGACCACCTTGATTTCCCGTGCTTGCGTTCCCGGCGGTGATAGTTCAGAAAACGCCTGCCGAACCCCAGCCATATTATCTGCACGGTTAAATGAGAATTCTTCTCATCCATATCTACAAGTATCTTAGCCTGCTGTTTATTTATCATGCACAGGTCAAACCCGGTTTTGGGATACTCCGGCAGCACCAGTGCGCGGAAAATTTTGTAGAACCCCGCTGAAAATAATTTTGAAAGGAACGGGTCAGAGCGGCTTTGCCTTACACAAAGAACAAGATCGCGTTTATTGCCAAGAACCCACTCATCATACATCTGCGGGATAAGCTCGGGCGGGTCCTGCAGGTCCGCCGCAAGAAATACCACTGCATCGCCTGATGCAAAATTCATTCCCGAAAGTATCGCAACATACGCCCCGTG
>JBHEKV010000034.1:0-27977 GCA_041859235.1 Ignavibacteria bacterium
GCAGCGGGTATAAGGGGCACAGGCAGCGGCGGACATTACCAGGGATATGAGTTCACACTCGAAGTTTCTAATGCATACAAAGAACCTTACAGAGCGAAATGTGTTTGGGAAGTATACCCTATGGGTGCACCAAAGGTGCAGGAGGGAATGGAAGTGAATGTAAAAATTGATGCCGAAGATGACCAGATAATTTATCCTATGGACCAGGGATTGGCTTTAAGCTGGAACTACCTTATGATGAATAAAAGAAAAAAGTAAATTTTGTTTTTTAGCGGAAAAATCCGGTTAGTTTTCACTAACAGGTTTTTTTATTTGTAATTTTTTATATAATTATCCAGATCAACAACGTTTGATTCAAACACAAAGATATCATACAGTTTGTAATAATTGTTGCGGTCAACTGTGTTTTTGAACGTGTATTTGGCAAGATCAAGTTTGTTTGATTCAAATACAAACCAGCTTAAAATTTCCCTAACCTGGTCTGTGGTAAACAGATTATTATCAATAACGCTTTTTGTCATATCAAGTTTTGTGGATTCAAAAGTTCTGTCTGCAATGAATTTTTTGAATTCCGAGAAATCACGATTGCTCATTACTCTGTAATTGTTCTCTTCATAATATACTTCTTTATCCGGATCTTTGTGATTGCAGTTCCTGCATGCGTCACAAGTGCAGGTACAATAGTTGTTATTATCGTGCTGTAATTCATTTCGGGATTCACTTATTTCTGAAGAAAAGTACCATGAGACGTTTTTGTTAGTGCTTGATGCGAGCAGCGAATTAAAAGAAACGATCATCAGGCAGAAAGTGAGTAAAATTTTTGAGGTCTTCATATGTTATTATTTAATTAGTGGATTCATTATTTCTACGATACAAATATATCATAAGTTTCTGTTTTTGCTGTAACAATATGTAAATCTATGTTAATAATGTTATATACTAAAAAATTATCAGAGTAAAAGTTTCTGCCTGTACACTATGTGATAGAGTGGAGAGACAAGAAAAAAGTTTGTGAAAGTATGTATCAATGAGAACAATTATGTATTATTTTTGTGTAAGGACAATTTGTCTTAAAACATAATATAAGAACAGCACAGGAGGTATTATGATCCTTCTAAAGAGATCATTAACCCTTTTCTTTATTGTTTTGGCAAACCTCCATCCATTATCCCAGACTGTTTTACAGCCCGAAATAATTTTTAGTGTTGATTCAACGTTAAACACTTGGCATGATTATTTAAAACTCACAATACGTAATGCACCTTCGCTGACCGTACAATTTGGTGTTGATTACGATTACGGAGTGTATGAGCTATCTGCCAATGATAACGGTGACCTGAATCAGGAACAGTTCATAACAGGTAAGAACTTTGGTGTCAGGCACGGATTTGGTGCGAACATCATGGCAAAATACCCTTTGCATAAAGCGGGGAATTTGAGATTTACATCAACACTTATGTATAACAGGTTCACAAGCAAGTTTAACAAGTTGTTTGTTGACCAGAAGGAACAGGATTTTGTCAAATATGATGTTTATTCGCTATCTTTTGGCATTGAAGATAATTTTAATCCCGGGTTGAAACTACGCGCTTTCGCAGGAATTGGAATTCTGGGAAGTATAATTTCGGGAAATGCGCAAATTACTGATGAAATCGGCACAAATGAATACAGCATTAATCCCGCCTTCAGGCTGGGCATGAATATTTACTCGGGGTTTGAGTTCCTTCTATCAAAGAATCTTGGGGTAAGTTTCGGCCTTAAATTCACGCATGCAAATCTCTGGCTTAAACAAAGCAATATCTCTGATAACCCGAATGAACTGGAGCTGAACGATCAGAAAGTTAGTAACGGACAGCTGTATTCCGGGTACAGGCAGTTCGCATGGGGTTCATTTGGAATAGGAATAAATTATTACCTCGGAGTACATGAAAAAGAATACTACTACAGGAAGTATTAGCTGTAAGCAGACGGAACGAAGTCACTGAAATTAAGAATATGGGTTCATAAATGTGAAGCCTCAATAACAAAGTTATTGAGGCTTTTGATTTGTGAAAACAACCGAAAAAGACCGAATGTTGCGGATTATATCAGGGTATAGTAAAAGATCTGACATCAACAGAACCGCCTCCAAGGTTCCCGGAATAATTTGTCACGCTTCCGTTTACTATCACGCGGCAGTTAAAGCTTTTTGCAAAACCCGTAAAGTGTGCAACATTTACCCTGTAATCGCCTGAAGGAACCGTGGTTGTTGTACTGAAAATGTTCTCAATTGCGTTGCCGGTTTGAGATTGCCAGTCTCTATCAAGCGAAAAGTTTGCGCTTGTAGTGTTCTGCCAAAAAATATGCAGATTGTTAGGTCCGTACAAGTGAAGGTCAAGATCAGCCGCATTGCTTGATGTGTTAACCCATGTCAAAGTTGCCTGTAAAATACCTGTTCCAACCGGAACGGTTGCCGGCGGCCAGTTCTCAGGTCTGCCTGCTATCCACGAACCGCCTGCAGGCAGGCAGAACGGAACGTAAACCTGTGCATCATAGGTTGACCAGCCGTTGAATACTAGCGGGTCGCTTACAGTAACAGGCGCGGGAATGCTGTAAGTTTCTATTACAGGCGGATTTGCCTGGCAATTGCTTCTGGTTACCCAGAAGCTTATTGAACCTTGCGGAACAATCGCTTTGGTTCTATCAAACTGACAGCCAAGAAAAATTGGCCCCATATAAGCCTGGCCAATTAGTCCGCCGCTGTATTGACTTAATATAGAGGGTTTTTCGGGGGAGACACTCTGTACAGTCAGAATGTAATTCATGAAGGGTTCAGGCGGACAGTCATAAACACAGCCTCCCTGCCTGAAATCTGTGAAATCCGACAGATTTTGTTTTACCAGGACGTAGTAACCCAGTGATAGCAGATCTACACCAATTTTCTTGCCTGCAGTATCAATTGCCGAAGTCGGAATTATTCTCCAGTCCTGAGTGGCATCAGAATATTGCAGGACAGCAAGATCCTGGGGTGAGGGCTCTGAGCCCGCGGGAAAGAAAAGCTGCAGCGGCGTGTTGAAACTAAATGACTCCGGGCCTGCCTTAAGGTATTTGCTGATGACCGAATAACCCGATGGTACCGGCGGCACACCGCCTTCAATTTCTGAAGCAGTGTTCAGAGAAAATGTAACTGTCCCTGCAGTTCCATTACTGTTTCTAGGTACATCTCCGGTATGTACTTCAAGCCTGAAGCCATCAAATTCTATAGTCTGCCTTTGGTCTGAAGTTACACTCTGAGATACGCCGTTACCGCTTCCCGGATCAGTTGGATTCGTTGTGGTATTGTCATCAGAACACCCTGTGATAAGCAGAAATAACAAAAACAAAATTCCAAAAACATTTGAATAATTATTCCACATAAACTCTCCCTTTTATATCGTTGTTTAGAATAAATTGATATAAATTTGCGGATAATATTGAATTCATTCAAAGAAAAATTTTCAAAATTGTCCCATGGGTAATTGCGGAACTAAGTAAGGAATTGGGTAAAATTCGTTATTTTTTAGTAGAAATATGAATGGAAGTGTCCCACAGAAACCGGATGGAAATGTGAGAAATTGAATGCAATTTACAGGCTCAGATTTTTCAGATCAGTGAACTGGTATCCTAAACTAAGAGTGTTTTCCTGCTTACTATCAGATGGAATCAGCTCAATTACATATCCCGGGATATTTTGACTGACATTAATCACATCATCTACATCAAAAGCGGTAACAACATGTTTGTCATCCAGATGCGAACGTACAGTTTCTGCAAGGGATTGTCCTCCAGCAAAATCAGGATCACGTTTCAGTTTTTGATGGATGCTGTCATTTTCATTTTTAAGAACAAAGGGCATTAGTTTGTGAAATTCGGTAAAGTGACCTTCTTTATAGTAACCGATATTACCTATAACAAGCATTGGAAAATTTTTCTCAGCATTTTCCGCAGGGGTTCCTTCTTTAATATTAATGTCGTACCCGTCAACATGATTTAAGATCATATACGCATCCAAATGTGTAGCCGCAGGCCAGAATGACTTCATATTTGGCTTCATTAATTCCAGGTCAGTACCAACGCCAATAAACAGGTTATGTGATTCAAGCAGGTCGCCTTTGTTATAGCCGCCTAAGAGTACGATAAATAATTTAAGTTTTTCCATTAGAATTACTTTTGAGAGTATGTGTTAGATGTAACTGATAATTTACATAAACTTATGTTAATGAAAAAGCCTCAAAATATCGCTATTTTGAGGCTTTTCGCGCTCCCAACGGGATTCGAACCCGTGTTTCCACTGTGAAAGAGTGATGACCTAACCCCTAGTCGATGGGAGCGATTTTTCAACAGAATTACAAAAATAAGTAAAATTTTAGATAGTTAAAAGGGGGGAAATTATGTCAAATGTGAAATGTCAAACGTGAAATGATCGAAATTAATGTTTAACAAGTGAATCAATCACAACTTTCAGTTTCGTGTAAGTTCTGCCCATTTCCTCTGAAATAACCTTAACATCGTTCAGAACCGGCATAAAGTTAGTATCACCATTCCAGCGGGGGACTATGTGGAAATGCAGGTGGTCTTCAATTCCCGCGCCGGCAACCCGGCCAAGATTTGCCCCGATATTGAATCCATGAGGCTTCATTACTTCGGTCAGAGCTTTCATGCCAAGCTCAAGCATTGAAAATATCTCAAGTCTTGTCTCATCATCAAGCTCAGTAAGTTCTTTCACTTCTTTATACGGCACGATCATCAAGTGACCGCTGTTATAGGGATACAGATTCATTATGATGAAACAGTTCTTGCCTCTGTGCAGCAGGTAATTTTTCCTGTCATCATTTTCGGCAAGTATCCTTGTAAATAACGAACCCGGAAGCGGTTCTTTTTCTTCCTTAAATGTATCTATGTATTGCGAGCGCCACGGCGACCAGAGTTTTTCCATAATTCAAAAATAGCTGATTTAGAGTTTAAATGCGAATAATAAAAAACCCCGAATTTTTGATCCGGGGTTTAGCGGTTTAGAAAAAATTCGAAATTACTGCTTAAGTTACTAGTGAGCTTCTTCCTGTTCCTTCTGGGCTTCGGCTACTATTTTTGTCTCAATTTCCTTGGGAACTTCTTCATAATGCGAGAAGCGGCGCTTGAAAATTCCGCGGCCCTGGGTAATTGAGCGCAGCTTTGTTGCGTAATCGTGAATTTCAGCAAGCGGAACAGTAGCTTTGATTATCTGCATCTTGCCGCTAGAATCCATACCGGATATTTTCCCCCTGCGGGAAGAAATATCGCCCATAACGTCACCCATAAATGCTTCGGGAACAGTAACCTCAATTTCATATATCGGTTCAAGCAAAACGGGTTTTGCGTCAAGGAATCCTTTCTTGAACGCCTGAGCACCAGCTATTTTAAAAGCCATTTCTGATGAGTCAACATCGTGGTAGGAACCGAAATGCACCGTCACTTTTACATCAACAACAGGGTAATGAGCCACTGGTCCTTTTACAAGGGCTTCAACCACACCTTTTTCAACCGCAGGTATAAACTTTGTCGGAATAGCGCCGCCAACTACTTCATTGGCAAATTCAAATCCAACACCGCGCTTCTGCGGCTCAAGCCTCAAATGGACATGACCGTACTGACCGTGGCCGCCTGATTGTTTCTTATGCTTGTATTCAACATCTTCAACTTTGCCTTTGATCGTTTCTCTGAAAGGAATTTTAGGCTGAACAATATTAACTTCAACTCCGTATTTTTCTTTCAGCCTTGCAATGATAATTGCAAGATGAAGCTCACCCTGTCCTGATATGATAGTCTGTCCCAGCTCAGGATCAAAATGGAAGAGGAAGGTAGGGTCTTCTTCGTGCAAATGCGCAAGTCCGGAAGCAATTTTATCTTCATCACCTTTTTGCTTTGATTTTAAAGCCTGTTCTATCAATGCTTCAGGGAAAATGATAGGATCTATCATTACATTTAATCCTTTGCCCGTAAGCGTATTGTTTACATGGGTATCTTTTAATTTTACAACCGCGCCAATATCTCCGGTAACGGCCGTTGTCATATCTTTTCTGTTTTTGCCGTTCATCTGGAATATCTGCGTCAGCCGCTCAATTTTATTTCTATTTTGATTTGTAAGATCAACACCGGCTCCGACGCTGCCTGACAGCACACGGAAGAATGACATTTCACCAACATGCGGCTCACTCAGCGTTTTAAATACAAAAACTGCAGGTGCGCCGTTTGGATCAGGGGCAACTTCAACATAATCATCGCTTCCGGTTTTCTTTGCCATGAACGGGGCTGCATCCAAAGGACTTGGGCAGTATTTGCATATAAATTCTGTCAGCGGTTTTACACCCACACCGGCCAAACCGGCGGTGCAGAGCACCGGAAGTATTTTTTTTGCCTTAATTTCCCTTGAAAGACCTTCAATAAGTTCTTCTTCGGTAAGTGTGCCGCCCTCATCAAAGAAACGGCTCATAAGCTCTTCATCTTCTTCAGCAACTATCTCAATAAGCTCCTGGTGAAGCGCGTTTGCTTTTTCTTTCAAAGCATCGGGGATATCATGCTCAGTGTAATCACCTTTGCCATCGGGGTTAAACTTAAGAAGTTTCATTTTGAGTACATCAACAATGCTGTCAAAACCAAATCCCTGGTTAACGGGGAACTGCAGTTCCGCAACATGTCCTCCGTAGTTTTCTTTCAACTGTGCCATTGTTGAATCGAAATCAGATTTTTCGTAATCAAGCTTATTGACAACAAAACATATCTCAATACCGTATTCTTTGGCATAGTTGACTGCAATTTCGGTGCCTACTTCAACGCCTTCGGATGCATTAACTACTATCAGGGCAGTATCCATTATCCTCATAGAAGATTTTACAGAACCTGTAAAATCTGTGTAGCCCGGTGTATCAATAATATTGAGCTTGAAATCTTCCCAATGGGTATTAAGCACAGAGGAGTTAATGGATATTTTTCTTGAAATTTCGTCTTTGCTGTAGTCTGAAGTAGTAGAGCCGTCTTCAATGCTTCCCAGGCGGTTTATTGCTCCGGTTGTGTAAAGGATAGATTCAGCGAGTAGAGTTTTTCCGGAACCGCCGTGCCCCGCAATTACGACGTTCCTGATTTTTTCCGGTGAGATGTTACCCAAAATATTCTGCCCCTTCTAATTAATAGTGCAAATTTACTGCAGGCAGCATGCTGCCGGTAATTTACTGCAGTAAACAATAATAATTTAAACTAATTTTAATTCAGTTGTATTGTGATGCGGGATTGCCGTTTTAAAGTAAGCCAAAAATGCAGCAAAAAAACCGCTTAAAACAACTAATACAGTTCATCTTCAGTTTCGTAGGACTTGACCCTTTTTTTACTAACAGAACCGTTCCTATCGCCTGAGAGAACATTTAAGAAAGATTTTATTCCTTTTGATACTGCGCTGACCATATTCAGTGCATCAAACACATTTGTTTCAACTTCTTTTTGAACCTTCTGCTCAAAATTAACAATAGAATCAGTAGTATCTTTTACAGTATCTACTATCCCGTTTATTTTTGCTGATTGAATTTTGAGGTTTGAAGAGATCTCTTTGATATCGTTTGTTATCAGGAGAGAATTTTCAATTAAAGGTTCGGTTTTTGTGGTTATATGATCAACTTTCGATTCAATATTATCAATTGTGCTGTTGATATTATCGATAGCGCTGACAATACGTTTAATTGCCCTAATGAGGTATATTACCAGCGCTATCAAAGCTACATACAGCGCAACAACGGCAATGCCAGAGATGAATTCTAATTCCTGCATTTAACTGCCTCTTAAATTTACAATGATTATAAATTAATATATGCGCTGTTTAATTTTTGCTGCGTTCATCTTTATATGCATCAACACCGGCCTTAATTGCATCTTTTACCTTAGCTGATTCATCGATGATCTTTTCTTTTGCTACTTCGTATGATGATGAAGTTTTTTCCTTTGCAACATTCAGTATTTTGTTGGCATCATCAAGCAGGTTACCCGCTTTCTTTTTCGCGTCGGAGATCAATTCTTCAGAACGCTTTTTGCCTTCGTTGATAATATCCTGTGCTTTGTGCTTTGCGATATCTATATATTCCTCAGCATCATCAAGCATTTCGTCCTTTTTGTTCCTTATATCCTCACGAAGTTCTTTACCGCTTTTTGGCGCATATAAAAGTGCCAAAACGCCGCCAACAATTCCGCCGGCTAAGAATCCAAGGAAAAGACCTTTTGCTACGCCTTTTTCTTCTGACATAGTGTAATCCTCCAATTTAAGTTTTTTACCCATTTGGTTTCAGCTTTCGCTTTGGGTTGTTTTTTTAAGTTTTTAATACCTGAAAAATAGCAAAATACACCGCTATTTTCAATGTAAATTAATTTACTATTTTCATTAATTTAAACGAAGTTTTCAGATAAAAAGTTCGGATTTGGCAATATTATTACACATTTTTATCTGGAAACAGGGGTTTTGGTGAGCATTGAAGTACCATAAAGTGGGATCAATCTGCGGAGAACAAAAAAAAGAGGGTGATAACTCTCACCCTCTTTTAAAAATCTACAATCAATCTTATTCACTCTACTTTAAACAGCGCGCTTATCGATTGATTTTCATTGTTCCTGAGTATAGCATGGGCAAACAGCCTGGAAACATCAAGTACTTCTATCTTTTTCGATTTTATGTTCAGCGGAACAGTATTTGCGACTACAAGTTTTTTCAGGCTGGAGTTTTCTATCTTCTGCAGCGCCTGTCCGGATAAGATAGGATGAGTTGCAGCGCCGAAAATATCTTTTGCACCGTGTTTTTTTAGCGCATCAACTGCTGCCACAAAAGTGTTTGCAGTATCAATCAAGTCATCAACTATTAAAACATTTTTTCCTTCAACATCACCTATGATATTCATTACTTCGGCAACATTCGGCTTGGGTCTGCGTTTATCTATCAGTATAAGTTCTGCGCCAAGGTTCTTAGCGTATGCGCGTGCGCGTTTTGAGCCGCCCACATCAGGCGCCGCAACCGCAAGGTTGCGAAGTTTCAATCTTTTGAAGTATTTTAAAAGAAGCACTGAGCAGTATAAATGGTCAACCGGAATATCAAAGAATCCCTGCAGCTGCGGTGCGTGAAGGTCCATTGTTATGATACGGTCAACTCCGGCTTTTGTGAGCAGGTTTGCTATCAGTTTGGCGGTAATTGATACGCGCGGCATATCTTTTCTATCCTGCCTTGCGTAGCCAAAGTATGGGATAACAGCTGTTATCCTTCTTGCAGATGCCCGGACAGCGGCGTCTATCATTATGAGAAGTTCCATGAGGTTATCCGAAGGCGGGTTGGTTGACTGAACAATGTACACATCCTTGCCGCGGATGTTATCGTTATACTTTACCCAAATTTCGCCATCGGAAAAATTAACGATACGGCACTTGCCCAGAGGCTTATCTAAATAATTGCAGATGTGTTTAACTAAGTAGTTAGAGTTTCTTCCTGAAAAAATCTGTATCTCAGATCTTGCCATTGGTCAGTTTGCTTACCCCCGAATTGTTTTGTGGAATACACAAATTTATTAATTAAAATCTGTATAATCAATTTATTATGATTGGGAGTGAAGGAAAACAAGGCGGGGTTTAATTCAGGCAGTATCGGGAAATATTCAGATTTTCGGGGTTTGATAGCAAAACGTGATTTTTTTGCGCTTCCTGGCTGCGCTCGTCTTTTTTGAGGGTTACGACCTTGTTTGAAATGCTCTTTCCGAAAATTGTAACTTCATTTATTTTGAGAAATTTATCATCTCCCAGCACAGACGCTCCGCAATTCAGAAATTTGATTCCTTTCCGGGAGTATTCATGGTTTTCATGCAAATGACCGTGCAGAACAAGGTCCGTTTTCATTTCTATTAGCCGCTTTATGACCTTCTTTTTGTTTCTTAACTTCATTGTTTGTTTTTCTATTGCCTGCCAAATAGTGTTTCCGGATGCTGAATCAATTACAGGGTACCTGCTGAAATGATGATGTGAGACAACAATTCGTTTCTTGCCTTTTTCATCTAACTGCGTGAGAAATTTTTCAAGCCTTGCTGTATTTGATGCTGATATCTTCCCGTTCGAGGCAAATGGGTTTTTTAGGGCCGAATAAAACGCAACTGAATTGATACCGCATATCAGTACTTCATCTAATTCCTTTACATACGGGAAGATATATTCATTATTCTGGCGGGAGCCGTAAAATGTTTCTCTGAAATAGTAAGCGAACTCCCTGACCTTTTGGTAATAATTTATTCTCCTGCATTTCGCCGGGTAGTTAATTACATCTTCAGCGTAGAAAACACCGCCATAAATATCATGGTTGCCGATAGTAAGACTTAACTTATCTTTGTGAAGCAGACCGAATTTTTGAAAGGTACTCCTGGCCAGTTCGAATGACCGGCTATCGCCATTTTCAGTTATATCACCTGAGACTATTACATGGTCAAATTTATTGGAATCGATGTATTCAAACAATTGAATGGCATTTTTCAGGTTTTCTTTCTTATTTACCGCATCCAGGTGAAGATCAGATATGTGGGCAATTTTCATATTTGTTTTTTTGTGTACTTTTGATCCAAAGTTATGCTATTTTTGTTAGGAAATTGTTAGCTATGGGTGAGTTATGTATTATAATTTCAAAACAATAGTAATAATTAATTAAGAATGAATTCAGATTTAACAAAAAATTAATAATACGGTGCTAATTTTAACATATGGAATTAAAGAATAAACACCTCGAGAGGCTGATCGATTTCGCGGAAAGGACTGTTAAGAAGTCAAACCTTATTACCCTGAAGTATTACAGTAAAAAAGTGAAGCACAAAGTTAAGGATAACCTGACACCCGTCACAGCTGCCGATATTAAATGCGAAAAATTTATATTGGGAAGGATAAAAGAAAAATTCCCGGAACACAGCATTCACGCCGAAGAACACGGCAAATCAGAAAAGCAATCTGAGTTCAAATGGATAATTGATCCGGTTGACGGAACGAAGAATTTTATGAGGAAATATCCGTTCTGGGGAACTTTGCTTGCGCTGGAGTACCAGGGCAAGGTAATACTTGGAATAATTTCTATGCCTGTATTGGGAGAGTTTATGATAGCCGCTAAAGGTAAGGGATGCAAAGTCAATGGCAAGAAGGCGAGAGTCAGCAAAATAAAAAGGATCAATGAATCATATTTAATACACGGCGGATTGAATTATATTTTCAGTGAACCTTACAGGCAGAATTTTGTGAACCTTGTAAACAATGCGTATTACGACCGGGGCTTTGGTGATTGTCACGGTCATTCACTCATTATCAACGGAAAAGCGGAAATAATGGTTGATCCTCATGTTGCACCTTATGATGTTGCCCCGGTAAAGATCTGTGTAGAAGAAGCCGGAGGCAGGTTTACAGATATTAATGGTAATGATTCGATCTATTCGGGAAATGCTGTTGTCACAAATGGTAAAGTTCATGACGCGGTACTTGAGATGCTGAATGAGAATCTTGAAAGCAGGGAAATAACCAAGGATTAATGTAGGTGTCAGGTTTCAAGTGTCAGGTTTCGACCCGCTGGTTCTTGCGGGGAAAAGTCACCGAAAAAGCTAAATTTTATAATATATCAGAACTTTGAAGCAGCCTCTTTGATTGTAATTTCAAGGGGGCTTTTTTGTTGGTTTTTATATGAATAGAAATAGATAAATTGCGGATTAACAGATAATTTAATGATATATTCTCTTCTATATTCACTAATTGCGGGGATAATTACCGGTTTTATTGTTTCGGTGCCGCCATTGGGTCCAATAGCCTTTGCGCTGATCTCAAAAGGATTTAAAGGTGAAGTTAAGGACGGAATGGCAATTGCGTCCGGCTCTGCTTTTATGGATATGGTGTATGCTTTAATAGCCTTCGGGGGAATATCATTATTTATTTCTTTTCTGCCTATAAGCTTTGAGCTGGCTATAAACGGAAATATAAACACAATTCAGATATTACTTACTTATGCGGGATGTGTTGTTGTGATTGTATATGGTATTAAGATCATGAAAACTAAACTTGACCTTGAGAAGTTTGAAGCAAGGGAGTCTGAGCACCTGAGCAAAGCAAAAGGCAGGGCAAAGGAGTTAGCGGCTAAATCTCATGTGCCGCAGGGGGAATCAAATCTCTTCGGGCAGTTTTTGATGGGTGTAATGCTCTGCATTTCTTCAATCACTCTTCCTGCTTCATGGGTCATACTTGTTGGGTACGTGAAAAGTTTCGGCGTACTTGAAAGCTCAGTATTCGGGGGGCTGGTGTTTTCAGCGGGAGCATTTGCAGGGACTGTGCTTTGGTTCTGGCTTCTGCTTAAATTGATTACAGGCAACAAACACCGCATAAATAAAAACACAATCGGAAAACTTAACTTCTACGCGGGAATTGTATTGATAGTACTTGGCGTTTTCCTGTTTGTAAAGGCTACTGGTGCTGTTTTCGATATTTTCTAGTATAATATAGTAATAGATAAAATAAATCAGATCATTCACTGAAAATACCCTGCATCAGAAAATAATAAAAATTTAAAAAAATAGCGAAAAAACCCTTGACATATGGATTTTTTTTCGTATTTTTGTAGTGGAGGAAAATGGAGGAAAGTGGAGGATTTGGGATTTCACTACACTTTCACCCGAAATTCGATTAAAATCACTCAAAAATAAACAAAAGACCATCATTGTTTCAAGGGCATGCAAATACTACTATTGATGAAAAAGGCAGATTCATAATTCCTGCCAAGTTCCGCAAGCATATCTTGCCGGAAGCCAACGGTATATTGAATATTACTCTTGGACGTGATAACTGCATTTGGCTGTTTCCTTCAAATGAATGGATGAAGGTACTCGAAACCGTACGATCGACCAATCCATATACAGATGATGAAGTACTGATGAGAAGGCAAATGTTCTTTTATGCTGATGAGCTTACCGTAGATTCACAGCACAGGATATTGATTCCCCAGGAAATGAAAGATATAACAGGCATTAAAAAAGATGTTCTGCTTATCGGACAGCTGGAGCGCATTGAGCTTTGGAATCCCGATACTTATAACAAGTATCTTAAAGGGAGTCCTGATACATACGAAGGCGTTATGCAGAAAGTGATGACGAAGCTTTATACCAAAAATACCGGTGAGTAGATTTTGGATGAAGTATTCTATCACGAGCCTGTTCTTCTGAATGAAACTGCACAGTATCTTTTAGAAGCACACAAAGGCGATCCAAAAGGAATAAAAAGGGTTTATGTTGACTGCACACTCGGAGGCGGCGGTTACACCAAAAAAATATTAGAAGATTCACCCAAAGAGACTGTTGTAATAGCGATTGACAGAGATGTTTATGCAATTGAGCACTGCAAAAAGGTTCTTTCAGATTACAGCGGCAGGATAATTTTTAAACAGCGGAACTTTGGAGATATAAAAGATATAATTCAAAGTGAAGGTTTAGAAAAAATTGACGGTATAGTGATGGACCTGGGTCTTTCAACATATCAGCTAAGCCACGAAGCTGGATTTAGTTATCAGAAAGACTCCCCGCTTGATATGAGAGCGGATAAAAGCCAGCAGTTGACAGCAGCAGACGTTCTTAATTCATATGGTGAAAAAGATCTGGCTGATATCCTGATCAAATACGCTGAAATGCGTTACAGCAGGCAGATAGCGAAAGAGATTGTTGAATACAGGAAAGAAAAGAAGTTTGAAACAACATTCCAGTTAACAGAGCTATTAAGCTCAAAGGTACCGCCAAGGTTTTTGAACAGTGATCTCTCGAGGCTTTTCCAGGCAATCAGAATAGAAGTAAACAATGAACTTGAAAACCTTGAGCGTGTACTGGAAGATTCATCGGATCTAATGTCAGAAGGCGCGAGAATAGTGGCAGTATCTTACCACTCACTGGAAGACAGGATAGTTAAGAACGCTTTTCGTTCCAATGAAAAGCTTAAGGTTTTGACAAAAAAACCGGTTGAAGCATCTGATGAAGAAATAAATGCAAACGTAAGATCAAGAAGCGCAAAGCTGAGGGCAGCAGAAAAGAATTTGAACAAACAGGGCAGTAAAAATAAATACAAAAAAGATATTTAAGTGAGAAGCCCGAAACAGAGAAAAATTTCGTTATTCAACCTGATGGTAATGCTGTTCATAACAGCGGGAATAATCGTCTTCTTCGTTAATAACATCATTTCTGTTAACTCACTGGTGGTTGATAATAACAACGTAAGAACAGAAATAAACAAAACCGTTACATCAAACAACAATTTACAGACTGAAATAGAAAGATTAACGAATTTTGATAATATTAAGAATACTGCCGTTGATAAGCTTGGACTTCAGTATTCAACAAGTAAACCCAAAAAGATCACAATAGAGAGGTCTGAACTGGAAAAAATCACTCAATAGTACTTAAATAATACATATCAGCCGGAGTGTGTAACCGGCAAAAAGGGAATGCGGGAAAGAACAAACACAAATATTAAGGCGAACACAGAAAGAAGAATAACGATCTTTATGGCTGTGTTCGCTTTATTATTTCTGGTAATTCTGTATAAGCTGTTTACTATCCAGGTAATTGATGCAGCCAGGTACCAGCTTGCGGCTAAAAAGCAGTATGAAAGCAAAATATCGCTCAAATCTTCGCGCGGCATTATCTTCGACCGCAAAATGAACTCTCTTGTTTCAAATATTGTAATGTATTCATTTGCTGCTGACCCAAACATGGTTGATAACAAAGATTCAGTTGCACAGGTATTTGCGGAGATATTCAAAAAGGATAAAGGCTACTACATGGATAAGCTGAATTCCAAAAATACCTCATTCGTTTGGCTTGAAAGAAGAATTGACCCGAAATTTGAGGCGCAGGTAAAGGATATGAATTTTTCAGGGGTAATTAAGCTGAATGAACCGAACAGGATTTTTAATTACGATAAGCTTTCATCGCAAATAGTAGGATATACGAACATTGATAATAACGGCTTAAGCGGAATTGAACTTGAGCTTAACGATATGCTCTCAGGTAAAGAGGGCTATGTTGTTATGCAGAAAGACGGCCTTGGCAGAAAACGCCCCGCAGTTGAGTATCCAAGGCAGGAACCTGTTGACGGCAACAATGTAATTCTAACGGTTGATATGAACCTACAGAAAATCGCCGAAGAAGAACTAACCGCAGGAGTTGAGGCAAATAATTCAACCGGCGGCAAGGTAATTGTCATGAATGTAAAAACAGGTGAAATACTTGCAATGCATTCAATAAATCTAGATGGCTCGAGCCAGGATAAGATCGCCGAAATAACCGATCTGTATGAACCCGGTTCAACATTCAAAATTGTAACCGGCGCTGCCGCGCTTGAAGAAAGCATACTCAGCAAGTTCGATGTCATTAACACCTATGGCGGTGAGTATATGAACATTAAAGATTCACACAAATCTTCAAGCATGACCTTTCAGCAGGTAATTGAGCAATCAAGCAACATTGGTACGATACAGGTTGCAAACCGCCTGGGCAGAGAAAGATTTTACAAGTACGCAAGGGATTTTGGTTTTGGTATTACAACCGGACTTGATCTGCCCGGAGAAGTAAAGGGCAGATTAAAGAAACCTGTTGAGTTTTCTCCTGTATCGCTTAACTATATGGCTATAGGATACGAAGTGCTGGTAACGGCTCTGCAGATGACTAATGCATACGCATGCGTAGCAAACGGCGGAATGATGATGAAGCCGTTTATTATAAAGAAGATACTGGCTCCCGATGGTACACTTTTAAAAGAATATAAACCTGTTGAGATCAGGAATGTAATTTCAAAAACAACAGCAAAGGCGCTAACTGAGCTTTTTGTTGGTGTGGTTGAAAACGGTACAGGAAAAGATGCACGCATTGAGAATATAAAGATAGCTGGTAAAACAGGAACATCCCAGAAAATGGTTGAAGGGAAATACTCTAAGAGCAAGTATACATCTTCATTTATGGGTTATTTTCCCGCTGAAAATCCTCAGATAGTAATTGCGGTGATAATTGATGCCCCCGGCGCAGGTGAATATTACGGAGGAAAAGTTTCCGCGCCGATTTTCAGGAAAATAGCTGAACGCATAATTAATCTGACCGGTCTTCATGAGTTTTCAGCGCCTGAAAATAACGCTGATATCGTACTGACTTCAAACAGCAAGGTTGATAACACATCATTAAATCTTGTGAATTTTGATATCAGTGACGCGGTCAAATTCTTAAATGAAAACGAAATTCCTTTTGAAGTTGAAGGAGCCCGCAAGAACGCAATTGTTGTTTCGCAGGAGCAGTTCACAGATGAAAAAGGTAACAGGAAGATCAAACTGGTAACTTCAGGTGCTAATCAGGATGATAAACTGCACAAAGATAATATCGTTAAGATGCCAGATCTGCGGGGTATGAGTGTACGGAAATGCATTAAAATAATGTCAACACTTGGTATAGACTATAAAGTTAACGGCTGCGGCAAAGTAACGGCACAGGTGCCTGATGCAGGTACGCAGCTTGCTAAAAATCAGCAGGTAATAATAAATTGTGATCCGCCGGGAAAATTTTAACCGGGAAAGATATTAGCCGGCAAATCAAAAAATGAAATTCAGCGAAATGCTAACAATTGCAGAAAATGAAATGATCAGCCTGGAAGAAAGCTTTGATTTCAATATCAATAAGCTTACTGCCGGCTCAAATGATGTTGAGCAGAATGACATTTTTTTTGCGATTAAAGGATTTGTTACCGATGGCAATAAGTATGTGAAGGACGCATTGAACAAAGGTGCGAAAGCCGTAATAACAGATGGCGATCCCGGAATCATTGACGGCAGAATTCATAAAGTAGCTGATGCCCGTAAAACAATGGCTCAAATGAGCAGTGCCTTTTACGGATTTCCTTCAGCTAAGATGAAAATGGTTGGAGTTACCGGAACTAACGGCAAGACAACTGTGACATCAATGATAAATTTCGTGCTGCAGTCACTAGGCAAAAAAACCGGACTCATAGGAACAAACGGTAATTATATAAATAAAAGGTTTTTAAAAACAGAACACACTACACCGGATGCAATTGAGCTTAACAGAATACTGAAAGAAATGTATGATGAAGGCGTTGAAGCAGCCGTGATGGAAGTATCATCACACTCACTGGCTCTTTGCAGGGTGTATGGAATTGAATTCGATATTGCCGTATTTACAAATTTGACCCCTGAACATCTGGATTTTCATGGTAATATGGGCAGTTACTTTGATACCAAGAAAATGCTGTTTGATTCACTAAAGAGAATTGGCGCAAAAGGAATACAGCCTGCTGCAATTTACAATTGCAACGATGAATACGGCTCTAAGATAGTTTCAGGCAGCGAAGCGGAAAGAATTGCATACGGTTTTGGATGCGGCACGTTTACTGCAAAAAAGATCAATATGGATATAAATGGAATGAGTTTTGAAGTGCTTGTTCCCAGGAACGGTGAAAATATTGAGAGTATAAAAATAAAAACAAAGCTGACAGGAAAATTTAATGTATCTAACATTTTGGCCGCAATTGCAGCACTGCATTCGTTACAGGTCAGTTACAATGATATTGTAAAGCACATTGCCGAATTTGAATCAGTTGACGGCAGGTTTAACTGGATAAAACTCAAAAATGGCGCTGATGCAATTATTGATTATTCACATACACCGGATTCATTGCTTAAAGCACTTATTACAATAAGAGAAATACTTGATGAGAGCGGAGCAAAAGGAAAAATAATCACAGTATTTGGCTGCGGCGGCAACAGGGATAAGGCTAAAAGACCGATGATGGGAAACATTGCGGTAAGTAACAGCAATGAAGTGATAATAACATCTGATAACCCAAGAGATGAAGAACCGATGAGCATAATTGAAGATATTAAAGCGGGAATTTCAAGAGATAACTATACTGTTGAAGAAGACCGTGAGCTGGCAATTAAAAAAGCAATTGAAAAAAGCAGTAAGGGTGATATTATACTGATTGCAGGTAAAGGACATGAAACATACCAGGAGATAAAGGGTGTTAAGCATCATTTGAGTGACAGGGAATTAGCCGAAAAGTACGGAAAATGAATCTGAAGCTTGATGATATAAGTAAGATCCGCGGAGTTAAGATATATAACGCAGAAGTATTTGAGAACAGGAAGTTCACAGGTGTTTCGATCGATTCAAGAAAATGCGGCGAAAGTGAACTGTTCTTTGCGATAAAAGGTGAAAGATTTGACGGACATGATTTTGTTAACATAGTGAAGGCAAAATGTTCAGTTGTAACAGAAAAGTGGTTCCAAAAAAATAAACCGGCATCAAAACGTTCTTTTAAAAACAAATGTTTCATAACAGTTAAAGATACCGAAAAATCGCTTGGTGATCTGGCACAGATCTATAGAAGTAAGTTTGTAATTCCTGTGATAGCGGTCAGCGGAAGCAACGGCAAAACTTCAACCAAGGATTTTATTGCCGAAGTGCTTGAAGCAAAGTACAGAGTGCTGAAGACAGAAGGTAACCTGAATAACCAGCTTGGTGTACCGCTTACGCTCTTCAGGCTAAGAGCTGATCATGAGGTTGCTGTTATTGAAATTGGTACCAATCATTTTGGGGAAGTTGAAAAGCTTTGTCAAATAGCAGAGCCGCAGTTCGGAATAATTACCAACATAGGCAAAGAGCACCTGGAGTTTTTAATAAATATAAAAGGCGCTGCAAGAGCAGAAGGTGAACTCGTAGAGTATCTTAAGAAGGTTTACGGTACATTTTTCCTGAATGCGGATGATACGTATCTTGAAAAGTACAGAAAATATAAGAACATTAAGACATTCAGCTTTGGATTCAAAGGCAGAGCTGAAGTGAAAGCAAAAGTAAAAGGATTTAATAAGTTTTACCCGGAAATGGAAATAAATTTTAACAGTAAAAAAATTAAAGCTCAGTTAAAAAATATCGGATATCAAAGCTGTAACGCGGCACTGTGTGCAGCGTCAGTTGGTTTCTACTTCGAAGTCCCGGTTCAGGATATAAAAAAACGGATATCTGGATATAAAATTGAGTCAAACAGGCGCAACCAGCTAAAAAGCATTAACGGGGTCTGGGTTATTGATGATACATATAATTCCAACCCTGATTCCGTTAAAGCTGCGCTTGAAAATCTGAGGGCTTACAGTATCACCGGTAAAAAATACGTTGTGCTGGCTGATATGCTGGAGCTGGGCAAAGCCAGCAAAAGAGAACACTCGGCTGTGGGGAAAATGATCAGGCAGATGAAATTTGAGAACCTGTTAACATATGGAAGAGATTCTTTTAATACTCATAAAGCAGCCAGGGGTGTTAAAAATAATTTCCATTTTGAAGATAAGCAGTCAATGAGCTCGTTTTTGAATCTGCAGCTCAAAAAAGGTGATGTTGTTCTGGTTAAGGGTTCGCGCTCGATGAAGATGGAAGATATAATCAATAATATATCAGTAAACTAAAAACAATCAATAGCTAGATGTTATACTACTTAGCGGAATATATAAATAAGACTTTTAATCCCCCGGGATTTGACGTGTTCAGATTTTTAACATGGAGATCTGCGCTTTCCGCTATAACAGCTATGATAATCTGTTTCTGGATAGGTCCTAAGATTTTAAAGATACTAAAAAGAAAACATGTTGGTGAAGAAATAAGGCATGATGGTCCTCAGACGCATTTTTCAAAGGCAGGTACCCCAACAATGGGGGGTGTTATAGTTTTGCTTGCGATACTTGTACCTGTGATCTTGTGGGGTGATCTTAAAAACACATACATACTGCTGATGCTGCTTGCAACGGTATGGATGGGGCTCGTTGGATTTATAGATGATTACCTTAAAGTTGTAAAGAAAATGAAAAAGGGTCTGGTTGCAAGGTATAAGCTTATGAACCAGATCGGTCTTGGAATTGTGATTGCCTGTCTGATATACTTTTTGCCGGAATTTGAAAAAATTAATTCAGTTACAACAATTCCGTTCATTAAGCAGATCGAGTTTGATTTTTCATATTTCTACATACCGTTAATGGTATTTATAATTACTGCAACATCCAATGCTGTGAATCTTACTGATGGGCTCGACGGGCTGGCTATAGGCACAGTCGGAATTGCAGGACTGGCGATAGGATTGATAGCATATTTATCAGGTAACGAAATATTCAGCCGCTACCTTGATATCATTTACCTTCCGGGTAACGGTGAGCTTGCAGTTTACTGCGCAGCATTGGTTGGCGCATCACTCGGATTTTTGTGGTTTAACTCATACCCCGCGCAGGTATTTATGGGAGATACCGGTTCACTGGCTCTTGGCGGAGCGATCGGGACACTTTCAATCCTGATAAAAAAAGAGTTTTTACTTCCGATACTTGGCGGTATATTTTTCGCAGAGTCACTTTCTGTAATAGTCCAGAGATATTACTTTAAATATACAAAAAAGAAATACGGAGAGGGCAGAAGAATACTCAAAATGTCTCCGCTGCATCATCATTTTGAGCTTAGCGGGATACCTGAACCGAAAATTGTTACAAGGTTTTATATAGTAGCTGTAATCCTTGCGATTCTGACGTTTGCAACATTTAAGATAAGATAAATAAATAAATCTATAAAAGGATCAGATATGAAAAAAATAAAATTAACAAGGACCCTCGTTTTATTATTCCTGTTTACAGGAATAACATTTTCACAGCTTTCAATAGGTGAGCTTAAATTGAAGTCTGATGACAATTCAGGTTTGAATTTAAACTCCTATGATCAAAAAAACACCGAAGGCAAAACCAGACTAATGCAGAAGCCGACAAAGAAAATTTACTTTGTACCGGGCGGCAAGATCGGGATGTTCTTCCTGCAGGGAGATTATAACGGAAACCAGCTAATAGCGCTCGAAGCATTCGGTAAGTATGTTGGTGATGGTTTCTGGGCCGAAATCAGCATTCCTTTCAGATTTAAAACAAGTCCGGCATTTACTGATATTGGGCTTGATGTAAACGTAATGTATCCATTCCTCGGTTCATCAAATAAATCAGAAGTTGACCCGTTTGTAGGGGGCGGGCTCGGACTTCACTTTATAGGCAGAGACAGGGACGATCCCAATAAAACAAGTGTAGCTGCACGCGGTGGTCTAGGTCTGAATCTAATTGCAGGCGCGGTTTTTTTCAGGAATTACGATTTTAACATAATGATAGAGCTAAAGTACTTTAACTACCTCAGAGAGTTTGATGATATGAGGTACCAGGGTATCGGCTTAAATGTTGGTGTAACTTTCCCAAGGTAGAAACATTGATAGACATTTTAGAAAAAGAAAAGAAAGTAACGATAGTAGGCGCGGCAAGAAGCGGTGTTGCCGCAGCGAAGCTGCTTAAGAGAAAAGGCTTTGATGTTTTCTTAAGTGATTCTACTGATGAAGCCAAAATTGATAAAACATTTTCTGTTGAAATAAAAGAAAAAGGGATTGCACATGAATTCGGTGTTCATTCAGATAGAGCGTTTGAATCCGAAATTATGGTTGTAAGCCCGGGAGTACCGCAAAATTCTGCAATTATTCAAAAAGCGCTGGCCAAAGGTATCAATGTTGTAAGTGAAATTGAAGCGGCCTCATGGTTCTGTAAAGGAAAAGTAATTGCTATTACGGGAACAAACGGCAAGACAACAACAACAACACTTATCGGCGAGATCTTCAAAGATGCCGGCTTCAAAACGTTTGTTTGCGGTAATATTGGAATTGCATTCAGTGACATTGTGGAGCAGACTGATGAAAAGTCAATTGTTGTGCTTGAAACAAGCAGCTTCCAGCTTGATAATATAAAAAACTTCAAGCCGTTTATATCAATTTTGCTTAATGTTACCCCGGATCATCTTGATAGATATGATTCTTTTGAAAAATACCTCGAGTCCAAAATGCGAATAGCGGAAAACCAGAGCAGCAGTGACTATTTTGTTTTTAATTATGACGATGAGCTTGTTCGCCGTTCTGCAAACAGCGTAAATGCAAGCAAATCGGCATTCAGCCTTGGCGTAAACGTTAAGCAGGAAACCGGTACCGGTGCTTACGTTAATAACATGGATCTTATCTATTATTACTATATGGGTGAAGAAAATGTTATTGATACACAAAAGCTTATTATTAAAGGCGATCATAATGTATATAACGCAATGGCTTCTGTTATTTCAGCAAAGATTTTTGGAATTGAAAAGGAATACATAAAAAAGACACTGGAGAATTTTAAGGGTGTTGAGCACAGGCTTGAATATGTACGGGAACTTGAAGGAGTTAAGTATTACAACGATTCCAAAGCTACAAATGTGAATTCGGTATGGTATGCATTAAAAGGGTTTACAGAACCTTTAGTTTTAATTCTCGGCGGAAAAGATAAGGGCAATGATTACAGCCAGATAGAAAAAGAAGTGAAAGAACATGTGAAGCATATTATTGCGATAGGTTCATCAAAACAGAAAGTATATGATTACTTCAGTGATAAAATGCCGGTAACTATGGCAGATGATATGAATGACGCAGTCATTAAAGCCAGATCATACGCTGTGAACAATGATGTTGTGCTTCTTTCACCGGCATGCGCAAGTTTTGATATGTTTGATAATTACGAGCATAGAGGATTGGTTTTTAAAGAAATAGTGAACTCGCTTAAATAACATAGTGGAACAGAAAATAAATAAAATAGACCTGTGGCTGCTGATACCTATCCTGGCGCTGATAACTTTCAGTCTGGGCGTAGTGTACAGTGCGTCATCCAGCTGGTCTGCCAAAATGAGCGGTGATAGCGCAATGCTTTTCCGCAATCATTTACTCAGAGCCGGAATGGGTATATTTTTGATATTTCTTGTTTCAAGGGTAAGTTATTTGCAGCTTATTAACTACAGGAAGTATCTGATGGGAGCCGCGATCCTGATGCTTCTGTACCTTCTGATAGCGGGTGTAGAGACAACTAAGGGAGCAGCAAGATGGATCTATATCGGCGGGTTCAGTTTTCAGCCTGCTGACTTCGTCAAATATGCACTGTTAATTAACATAGCTTATCTTCTTTCAAAGAAGAAGGACTACATTCATAATCTGTATTATGGCTACCTGCCGGTATTGGGTTATGTTCTGGCAGTCGTTGCATTAATTGCGGTTCAGCCTAATTTTTCAACGGCAAGTGTGATATTTATATCCAGCTTGATGGTTTTCTGGGTCGGCAAGGTTAAGATGAAGCACATGGCGATCACAGTCGTCTCTATGGTACCTGCTGCAATATTATTTGTGCTATCAAAGCCATACATATTGAACAGGATATTTTCATACCAGGAACACACTACCGGCGGCACCGGAAGCTACCAGTTATCGCAGGCTATCATCGGATTTGGTAATGGCGGGTTCTTTGGTGTGGGTCCCGGTAATTCAAACCAGCGCGAACTTTTTCTTCCCCAATCATATGATGATTTTGTATTTTCCATTGTAGGCGAAGAATACGGCTTCTGGGGAGTTACAGTAGTGATCCTGCTCTTCGCGATTTTTGTTTACCGCGGTCTGAAGCTCTCAAAAAGCATCCCCGATGATTTTGGAAGATACCTTGCTTTTGGTATAACGGTAATAATAGGTATGAACGCAATTATAAATATGATGGTAGCAACGGGTATGATCCCCACAACCGGGCAGACGCTGCCATTCATAAGTTACGGCGGTACTTCCATAATATTCAATTCAATTGCAGTTGGAATATTACTCAACATATCAACATACAGGGTACAGCCAAAAGGGGCGCTGTTAAGGGAATCACTGGCGGCTGCAGGAAACACACATGAATGAATCTGAATGATTAACAGGATCATATTCGCAGCCGGCGGAACCGGCGGACATATTTACCCGGCAATTGCAATTGCCGATGAGCTTGTAAAACTGAACAATAACATAGAAATAAAGTTCATAGGCGCACAAGGCAGGATAGAAGAGAAGATAATTCCTGCAAACGGGTACAAACTTGAAACAATAGAAATAACCGGATTTAAAAGAAGCTTAAATTTGAAAAATATATCTGCAGCATTTAAAGTATTTAAAGCACTGAAAGACTCTAAAAAAATACTGAAAGATTTTTCACCTGAGCTTGTTTACGGCACCGGGGGCTTTGTATCGGGTCCGGTGCTGAAAGCAGCGCAGTCATTTGGTCTGCCAAACGTTATTGAAGAGGGAAATTATTACCCCGGAGTAACAGTGAAGCTTGTATCACCTAAAGCGGATAAGGTGATCCTTAATTTTGAAGGAACAAAAAAATTCCTGAAACGCACGGATAATACTGTTGTGATGTCATACCCTGTTAGGGAAAATATGAAACAGCATAACCGGATAGAAGCAGCAAAGTATTTCAGCCTGGATGAGAGCAAAAAGATCCTTTTCGTATTTGGCGGAAGCCAGGGAGCACATAGCATTAATTCCGCATTGCTTAAATGCTTCAAAAATATCACAGGTTCGGGAATACAAATAATATGGCAAACCGGCGTTACAGATTTTGAAATGGTCAATTCAGCGGTTTCTTCAAACAAAAGTGTGAAGGCTTTAAAATATATTGATAAAATAGATCAAGCATACTCCTGCTGTGACCTTGTTGTTTGCCGCTCGGGAATTTCAACTATAATGGAGCTTGCCGGGTTTGGTTTGCCTGCGATTTTTGTTCCGTTCCCGCAGGCAAGCGAGAATCACCAGGAAAAGAACGCGAGAGCAGTAACTGAAAAAAACGGAGCTGAAATTATTCTTGATAAAGACCTGAACCAGAAGCTTGAAACTATCGTTTTGAACCTGATAAGAGATGATAACAGGCTGAGCTACATGAGAAGCAATATCAGTAAAATGGCGGATAAAAAGGCAGCATCCAAAATAGCAGCTTTGCTTGTTGAAATGGCTGCAAAAAGCAAGAATTAATTAATAAGTAATAAAACAGAATTGTAATGCAGGAAAAAATTCACAAACACAGAATGGACTTTTATTACCAGTCACTGGTAATATACTTGCTGTTCTTTGCCGCATACGTTCTGATAAGAGGTACAGTAGGTGAAAGTTTTAAGGCGCTCTATAATGATCCGATATTTTATATTCTGATACTTTTTATAATCATATTTCTTTTCCTTGTTGTGCTTAATATTATCCGTTCACCTATGATAATACTGAAAAGTGACAGGATAACTTTCAGGAACCGTTTCGGCGAAAGAGATGTGCTCTTCAGTGATATATTGAACGTAAAGATAGGCAGAAGAAGAAAACGCGAAGAAGAGATGACTTACAGAATTATTAAACTCAAACTGAAGAACAGAAGAAAACAACTGCGGATAAGAGCAAACGATTTTGAACGCGGCAATGAACTGATAAACGAATTTCTTAAAATTAAACAGCAGCCGCAGGGCGATGTATCTTAAAACAGGTATATGAGCAAAGAGAACATATATTTTATCGGGATTGGCGGAATAGGCATGAGCGGGCTCGCGGAGTATTACCTCCGTAACGGGTATAATGTCTCAGGAAGTGATATGACCGAAACTCACATTACCCAAAGGCTTTCAGGACTTGGTGCAAAAATATTTTATGGACACTCAGCAATAAATATTACACCAGAACTCGATACAGTTGTTTATACTTCGGCGGTAAAATCTGATAATCCTGAGATGATAAAAGCCGCAGAGCTGGATATAAGGCTAGTAAGACGCGCAGAGATGCTGGGCGAAATAGTAAATGATAAATATTTGATTGCAGTATCAGGTACACACGGTAAAACAACAACAACGGCTATGATAGGCAAGCTTCTGGTTGATGCCGGCCTCGACCCGCTGATTTTCGTTGGCGGCAATGTTCAGCTCTTTGATGGCGGGGCCTCAAGATTTGGAAATGGCAAATACGCAGTAGTAGAAGCTGATGAATTTGACAGGTCATTTTTAGCGCTCAGACCAAATATTGCAGTAGTAACTAATATTGATGCTGACCATCTGGATATATACAAGGACCTGGATGATATCAGGGAAACTTTCCGCCAGTTCTGTGACCGTTCAAAATACGGCGCGTATATGATCTACTGCGGCGATGACGAAAACATAAAAAGTTTTATGAATACCATAAACCGCGAGAAGATATCTTACGGTTATGATGAAAAGAACTACCTGAAGATAATTGATTATAAGGCTGAAAATAATGTTTTGAATTTTTCAATATTGAATTCACACAGGTCATATGATAATGTAAAGCTTAATATGGTTGGCAGCCACAACGCGCTGAATTCAACAGCATGCTTTGCAGTTTCAAAAGTGCTTGAAATACCTTTTGAAAAGTACAAAGAGAGCATTAACTCATTCAAAACGGTTGACAGAAGGCTGCAGCTTAAATTTGACCATAATGGAATTAAAGTGTATGATGATTATTCGCATCACCCGGTTGAAGTTGCCGCCAGCCTGAAAGGCCTGAAAGAAATGAGCCAGGGCAGGTTAAGAACAATATTTCAGCCGCATTTGTTCACACGTACCCGCGACTTTTATAGTGAATTTGCGCAGGCACTTGCGATTTCTGATGAAGTACTGCTAATGGATATTTATCCGGCACGCGAGAAGCCAATTGAAGGTATTACCAGTGAACTGATACTGAATGACGCGCTGAAACAAAACAAGAACATGAAACTGGTACATGAAAGAAAAGATATAATTGCATGGCTAAAAAACGACCTGAAAAGCGGGGATGTAATTGTATTTCAGGGTGCAGGTGATATAACTAATCTTTGCAATGAGTTTGTGAATTTATTACAAAACAGCAATTGATATCAATATCAGAAATACAGAAAATTTTTAAAGGAAGGATCACATTAAATGAGCCGCTTGCCAGGTTTACAACTTTCCGTATAGGCGGCGTGGCTGACTATTTTGTTGAGCCGGTTGATATTGAAGATGTTGTTAATATTGTAAAGTACGCGGATGACCATGGTATACCTCATTACGTTATGGGAAACGGCAGTAATATACTCATTAGTGATGAAGGAATTCGCGGTGTGGTTATAAATCTGGAGACAGGTTTTAATTACTTAAGACACGAAAATGATATGATAATTTCAGGTGCTGGTGTAAAAATTGCCAGGTTTGTTGATTTTTGCATTCAAAATTCATATGCCGGGGTTGAAATGCTGGCAGGGATTCCCGCAACAGTAGGCGGCGCATTGATCATGAATGCCGGCGCTTATGGCGGTGAAACCGCCGACCATGTAACCGAAGTGAAAGTTGTAAGGAACGGCAAGTTAAGAACGTTAAGCAAAGAAGACTGCGGTTTTGTTTACAGAAGTTCAAATTTAAAAAATTCTGTAATACTTGAAGCATCGTTTAAGCTTCCGGCTGGTAACAAAGAAGAGATTTCACAAAAAAGAAAAGAACTGATAATAAGCCGAAACCAGGCGCAGCCTGTTGAAGTTCCGAATGCTGGATGTATGTTCAAGAATCCCAAAGATAATAAGGCTGCAATACTGATTGATCAGTGCGGTTTAAAGGGAACAAAATTCGGAGGAGCAATGGTCTCTGCCAAGCATGCCAATTTTATTGTGAATTTCGATAATGCTACTGCGCAGGATGTGATTGAGCTGGTAAAGATAGTTAAGAGAACTGTTTATCAGAAAACAGGCATTGAGCTTGAAATGGAAGTAAAGCTAATTGGATTTGAGGAGGTTACACTATGAAGAACTGGAAAATTACTATTTTATTCACGATCGTAATATTATTCACATTCACAAGCATAGTACTCTCAGGGCTCTGGAAAGATAAATCTACAATACGTAATGTTGAACTGAAAGGTAACATCACACTTTCAAAAGATGAATTGTTTGATTTTGCCAGGCTGAATGATTCCATGATATGTTCAAATTCTCTTTCACTTGATATGATTGAAACAAGGATAGCTAAACATCCTAATAT